>JAFAYN010000602.1 GCA_019240375.1 Gemmatimonadota bacterium | reverse complement strand
AGCGACGGCTCCGGTCGGACGCTTCAGCGCCCTTCGACCTCGCCGCGGGGCCGCTGCTGCGGGCCAGCCTCCTGCGCGTGGCCGACGACGAGTGGGTCCTCCTCTTCACGTTGCACCACGTCGTCGGCGACGGCTGGTCCACTGGTGTGCTGGTGCGCGAAGTATCGGCGCTGTACGGCGCCTTCGTCCGTGGCGAGGCGTCTCCGCTCCCGGAGCTGGCGGTGCAGTACGCCGACTACGCGGCCTGGCAGCGCCGCTGGCTCCAGGGCGAGGTGCTGGACGCGCGACTCGGCTGGTGGCGCGAGCGGCTGGCCGGGGCTCCCCCGGTGCTGGAGCTACCGACCGACCGTCCGCGCCCGGCCGTGCAGACGCACCGCGGCGAGTGGGCGTCGCTCGTCCTTCCCGCGGCGCTGGCGGACCGGGTGCAGGCGCTGGCCCGCCGCGAGGGCGCGACGCTGTTCATGACGCTGCTCTCCGCCTTCCAGGTGCTGCTCGGCCGTCAGGCCGGGCAGGACGACGTGGTGGTCGGCACGCCGGTGGCGAACCGCACCCGCCGCGAGGCCGAGGCGCTGATCGGCGTGTTCGTCAACACCCTCGCGCTGCGGACGGACCTGTCCGGCGGGCCCTCCTTCCGGGAGCTGCTGGGCCGCGTCCGGGAAGCGACGCTGAGCGCCTACCATCACCAGGACCTCCCCTTCGAGCAGCTTCTGGAAGCGCTGCAGCCGGCGCGCAGCCTCAGCCATTCGCCGGTGTTCCAGGTGTTCTTCAACCTGCTGAACTTCGAGGCGGGGAAGCTGGAGCTGCCCGGAGTGACGCTGGAGACCATCGACCGTCTCCCCGAGCTGCAGTCCAAGTTCGACCTGACGCTGTACGCCGCCCCGCGGGAGGGCGAGGAGCTGCGGCTGAGCCTGCTGTACGACGCCGACCTGTTCACGGCGGCGCGCATGGCGGAGATGCTGGCGCAGTACCGCTCGCTGCTGGAGCAGGTGGTCGAGGACGCGGACCGGGCCGTCGACGGCTACTCGCTGCGGACCGCCGCCGCCCGCGCCGCGCTCCCCGATCCCACGCTCCCGCTGGAAACGGCCTGGAACGGGGCCGTGCACGAGCTGTTCGCCGCCCGCGCCCGCTCCGCGCCGGACGCGCCGGCGCTGCGGGACGGCGACGAGGTCTGGTCGTACGGCGAGCTGGACGCGCGCTCCAGCCGGCTCGCGCACGCCCTGCTCGCGCATGGGGTCGGGCGTGGGGAAGTGGTGGCCGTGTACGCCCACCGGAGCGCGGCGCTCCCCTGGGCGCTGCTGGGCGTCCTGAAGGCCGGGGCCGCCTTCCTGGTTCTGGACCCGGCGTACCCGCCGCTCCGCCTGCGCGGTTACCTGGAGGCGGCCCGTCCGCGGGCGGTGGTCCGCCTGGAAGCCGCGGGCGTGCTCCCGGAGGCGTTGCGCGGCTGGGTCGAGGAGACCGGGACGCCGGTGCTGGGCGAAGCGCTCGACGGCTATCCTGCCCACGATCCGCGGGTGGAGGTCGGACCGGAGGACATGGCCTACCTGGCCTTCACCTCCGGCACCACCGGCCGTCCCAAGGGGATCGTCGGGACGCAACGCCCGCTCTCCCACTTCGTCTGCTGGCAGCGCGACACCTTTGGCCTGAACGCCGGGGACCGCTTCGCGCTGCTGTCGGGGCTCGCGCACGACCCGCTCCTGCGCGACGTCTTCACCCCGCTCGTGCTGGGCGCCGCGGTCTGCATCCCCGACCCGGAGCAGGTCGGCACGCCCGGCTGGCTGGCCGGGTGGATGGTGAGCGAGGGCGTCACCGTCGCGCACCTGACCCCGGCGATGGGGCGCATCCTGTGCACTCCGGCCGCGGGTGGGATCGGCGCGAGCCCGGGGCTGCGGCTCGCCTTCTGGGGCGGCGAATCGGTCACGGCGGCGGACGTCGCGCGGGTGCGGGGGATCGCGCCGGGTGTGCGCTCGGTCGTCTTCTACGGCGCCACCGAAACCCCGCAGGCAATCGCCTCGTGGGAGGTGCCGGAGCGGGTGTACGGGGCGGACGACGAGGCGCAGGGGAGGGAAGTGCTCCCGGTCGGCCGCGGGATCGACGGCGTGCAGCTCCTGGTGCTCAACGCCTCCGGGGAGCTGGCCGGGATCGGTGAGGTGGGGGAGATCTGCGTGCGGACTCCGTACCTGGCGCGCGGCTACCTGGCGGACGAAGCGGCCACCGCCGAGCGGTTCGTCGCCAACCCGTTCCGCGCGGACGCGGGCGACCACATGTACCGCACGGGCGACCTGGGCCGCTACCGGCTGGACGGCGCGGTGGAGTACCTGGGGCGCGCCGACCAGCAGGTCAAGGTGCGCGGCTTCCGCATCGAACCCGGCGAGGTCGAGGCCGTGCTCGCCGAGCACCCGCGCGTCCGGGAAGCGGCCGTCGTCGCCGTTGCGGACGCGGCCGGCGAGCGGCGGCTGGTCGCGTACCTCGTCGCGGACGGCGAGGCTCCGGCCACGGCCGACCTCCGGACGCACCTGCGCGACCGGCTACCGGAGTACATGGTCCCGGCGGTGTTCTTCGCCCTGGAGCGGCTTCCGCTGACGCCCAACGGCAAGGTGGACCGCCGCGCTCTCCCCGCGCCGGACTTCGCGGGCGGAGCGGACCGGGAGCACGTCGCGCCGCGCACGCCGACCGAGCAGGTGCTGGCGGGGATCTGGGCCGAGGTGCTGCGCGTGGAGCGCGTCGGTGCGCGCGACCACTTCTTCGAGCTGGGCGGCCACTCGCTGCTCGGCACCCGCGTGCTGGCCCGGATCCGGGAAGCGCTCCGGGTGGAGCTGCCGCTGCGGGCGCTCTTCGAGGCTCCGCGGCTGGAAGACCTCGCCCGCCGCGTGGACACGCTCCGGAGTGAAGCCGCCGCGGTGGAGCTGCCGCCGCTCGTCCGGGTTTCCCGTGATGAGCCGCCGGCGCTGTCGTTCGCGCAGCAGCGGCTCTGGTTCCTGGACCGGATGGAGCCCGGCAGCTCCGCGTACAACATGCCCGCCGCGCTGCGGCTGCGTGGGAAGCTGGACGTCGGTGCGCTTCAGCGGAGCCTGGACGAGCTGGTGCGCCGGCACGAGACGCTGCGCACCCGCTTCGCCGAGGTGGACGGGGTGCCGGTGCAGGTGATCGACGCTTCCGCGGCCGTGCCGCTCCAGGTGTATGGGTTGACGGAGGAGCGCAGTGAGGAGGCCGCGTGGGCGCTGGTGCGGACCGAGGCGGCGCGGCCGTTCGACCTCGCGGCGGGGCCGCTGCTGCGCGCCGTGCTTGTGAGGGTGGACGAGGAGGAGTGGGTCGCCTGCTTCACGCTGCACCACATCGTCGGCGACGGGTGGAGCATGGGCGTGCTGGTCCGCGAGATCAGCGCGCTCTACCAGGCGCAGGTCGACGGGACGGAGGCCACGCTCCCGGAGCTGGCGGTACAGTACGCCGACTACGCGGCCTGGCAGCGGCAGCACCTCTCCGGCGAGGTGTTGGAGAGTCAGATCGCCTACTGGAAGACGCAGCTGGCCGGGGCGCTCCCGGTGCTGGAGTTGCCGACGGACCATTCCCGCGCGTCGGCGGTGGCCCACGAAGGGCGCGTCCCCTTCGCACTTTCCGCCGAGGCGACGCAGAGCCTGCACGAGCTGTCGCGGCGTGAGGGCGTGACGCTCTACATGACGCTGCTGGCCGCCTGGCAACTGCTCCTGGCGCGCTACAGCGGGCAGGAGGACGTCAGCGTCGGCAGCCCGGTCGCCGGTCGCAGCCGTGTCGAGGTGGAGCCGCTGATCGGCCTGTTCGTCAACACGCTGGTGCTGCGCGGCGACCTCTCAGGCGATCCCACCGTGCGCGAGCTGCTGGGCCGCGTGCGCGAGACGACGCTCGGCGCCTACGCGCACCAGGATCTCCCCTTCGAACGGCTGGTCGAGGTGCTGGGCGTGGAGCGCAGTCTGACGCACACGCCGCTCTTCCAGGTGCTCTTCACGCTGCAGAACGTGGAGCGCGGGGAGCTGCGC
>JAFAYN010000488.1 GCA_019240375.1 Gemmatimonadota bacterium | reverse complement strand
CCTCCGTCGACACGGGGAGCGGGAACCCCGTCGAGGGGCGGAGGATCCCCGCCAGGTACCCGCCGATCCGCGCCACCTCCGGCGAGCCGGGCTCCACCACCACCCGCGTGTCCAGGGTGAGCGTGAACGAGCGTCCCCGGTCCAGCTCGACCGAGGCCGGGACGGGGATCAGGGCGTGCTCCGGGGGCATCGGACGCAACCTGGGTGATCGGGTGGCCGCGCCGCACGCGGCGGCGAACAGGCAGAGCAGCGGCAGCAGGCGCCGCAGCCGGGGGGTACCGCGGGGTCGGTCCCGCATCGCAGGGTATCCAGGGGGGGCGGAGGCGCCGGCTTCCGCCGGCCGGACGGCACCGATTGTAGGGCGGGACCGCCGGGGTCCACAAGGGCCGGCGCCCGGCGCCCCAGGTTCAGGCGGGAGTGTCGATCAGGGCGAGCAGGTTGTCGCGGTACGACCGCCCCGAGGTCAGCTTCGCGCCGCCCTGCAGGACGACCGTGTAGGTCCCCTTGAACAGCGGCTGGATCTCGCGGATGCGGTCGGCGTTGACGATCACCGAGCGCTGGATCCGGACGAACCGCGCCGGGTCCAGCTTCGCTTCCAGGCGGCTCATCGTCTCCCGGATCAGGTACTGACGCTCCCCCACGTGCAGCGCGGCGTAGTTCCCCTCCGCCCCGATCCAGTCCACGTCCGCCACCCGCACGAACACGATCCTCTCCCCCAGGCGCACCGCCAGCCGCTCCGGGTACGGCCGGGCGGGGTGCAGGGTGGCGAGCAGCGCGCGGATCCGGTCGTCCAGCGACAGCTCGCGCTGGTGCGCGCTCCGCGCGGCGAGGTGGGCCCGCACCCGCGCCAGCGTTGCCTCGAAGCGCTCCCGGCGGAAGGGCTTGAGCAGGTAGTCCAGGGCGTGCGCGTCGAAGGCCCGCAGCGCGAACTCGTCGTATGCGGTGACGAAGACCACCACCGGCATCGGGTCCACCTCCACCGCTTCCAGCACCTCCAGCCCGGTGACCTCGGGCATCTGGATGTCCAGGAAGACCAGGTCGGGGCGGAGCGCCTCGATGCTCTCGATGGCCGCCTCCCCGTCGCCGCACTCCCCCACCACCTCCATGTCGGGCGCCTCCGCCAGCAGGCCGAGGATCCGCTGGCGGGCCAGGGGCTCGTCGTCCACCACCAGGACGCGCACGTTCACGGGGCCCGCGCGGCGCGCCCGACGGCCAGCTTCGCGACCCGTCCCCGCTCCCCCACTGCCCAGGTCGCCCCCGGCCCCGCGCTGGCGACGCTGTTGAAGCCCACCGTGTCGATCGGCATCCAGCTCTCGCCCCCGTCCACGGAGTAGTCCGACCCCGAGGTGCCGACCGCCACCACCAGCGCCGGGCTCGCGCCGGGGACCCACGCCGCGCCGGAGCGGTACCCCCGTGGCCGGGCGCCGCGGATCGGCGTCCAGGTCATGCCGCCGTCGCGGGTGAGTGCCACGTTGCCGCTGTCCGCCGCCGGGTGCTGGTAGTCGCCGCCGACCGCCACCCCGTCGCGCGCGTCGCGGAAGGCCAGGGAAAAGATCCCCGCCGCCGCGCTCCCGGCGGCGAAGGAGACCGGGACCACCGTCCAGGTGCTCCCCCGGTCCGTCGAGCGGAAGACGCGCGCCCGCGCCCCGCCCCCCGTCGCGAACCAGACCGTGTCGCCGGAAAGGGCGATCCCGGTCCCGCTGGCGGCGAAGGCGGCCTCCCCCGCCAGGGCGGGCGGGATCCCGGCGGGCGGCACCGGGGTCCAGGTGGCGCCCCCGTCCGCGGTGGCGACGAGCAGGAAGCGGCCGTCCACCGGGTCGCTGTAGGCGATCCCGTGCGCGCGGTCGCGGAACGCCATCCCGTCGAAGAACCCCTGCGGCCCCGGGTTGGTGAACTGGAGCGTCCAGTGCCGCCCCCCGTCCATGGTCCGGTAGATCCGCGACTGCGTCCCCTCGCCTGCGCTGAGCAGGTACGCCGTGCTCGCGTCGAACGCCTGCACGTCGCGGAAGTCCAGCGCGGTGGCGCCGGGGACGGTGTCCGTCTGCCAGATCGCGCCCCCGTCCGTGGTGCGCAGCCAGGTGCCGCCGGTCCCGCTCGCCCACGCCACCCGCGCGTCCACCACGCTCAGCCCGCGCAGGCTGGCCGTGGTCCCGCTCGCCTGGGCCGTCCACGTCATCCCCGCCGCCGGAGAGAGGTGCTCCGGGGCGGGAGCCGCGCACGCCGCCGCGCCCAGGCACAGGAGGAGGGCGGCCGCCGTCGTACGTCCGTTGCGTCGCTGCACGAGGATCCTTTCTCCGTCGGTGTGGTGGTCAGAGGTCGGGGAGCTGCCAGTCGATCTCCGGCCGCCCCCCCTCCCGCAGCGCCGTGTTGATCTGGGAAAAGGGGCGGCTCCCGAAGAAGCCCCGCCGCGCCGAGAGCGGCGACGGGTGCACCGACTGGACGACGGCGTGCCGCCCGGTGTCGATCAATTCCGTCTTCTTCCCCGCGTTCCCGCCCCAGAGCACGAACACGACGCGATCTTCCTTGTCGTTCACCTTCCGGATCACCGCGTCGGTGAACTTCTCCCACCCCTTCCCCTTGTGCGAGTTGGGCTCGCCGTCGCGCACCGTGAGCACCGTGTTCAGCAGGAGCACCCCCTGCTCGGCCCAGGGGACCAGGTAGCCGTTGTTCGGGATGCGGCACCCCAGGTCGTCGCGCAATTCCTTGAAGATGTTGACCAGCGAGGGCGGCGGGCGTACCCCGGGGCGCACCGAGAAGGCGAGCCCGTGCGCCTGCCCCGGGCCGTGGTACGGGTCCTGGCCCAGGATCACCACGCTGGCCCGCTCGTACGGCGTGAGCTTCAGCGCGTTGAAGACGTCGTCCTCGGGCGGATAGACGGTGTGGGTCCGCCGCTCCTCGTCCACGAAGGCGCGGAGCTTCGGGAAGTAGGGTTTTTCCAGCTCGTCGGCCAGCAGGGTCTGCCACGACCCGGGGAGTGGAAGCTTCATCGGCGTGCGGGCTGTGGGTGAACGTCCGCGTCCCGGGCGGATCACGGACCCGGTCCCGCACCTCTGCAACACCTGCTCCGCCGCGCTAGGGAATGATGCCTTGTGCGGCCGGAGTCTGCAACCGGGGCGGGGCTTTCCTACGGATTGATACATATAACGGTATATGTTATAATAAAACAAGAATATCTGTGCTCGCCTTCCGACCCGTGAGATCACGATGCGATGATCACCTCGTTTGCAGATGAGGGGACGGAGAACATCTTCGACGGAGAAGACACTCGAAAAGCCCGGCGTACATGCCCCAACGCCCTCTGGAGCGTAGCGAGGCGGAAGTTGGACCAGCTGGACTCGGTGGTGTCCAGGGACGAGCTGAAGGTTCCGCCGGGCAACCGCTTCAAGGAACTGGAGGGCCAACGGCAGGGTGAATACAGCATTCGAATCAACGACCAGTACCGGGTATGCTTCAGGTGGGCGGAAACAGGTCCCTACGACGTCCGGATCGAAGACTATCACTGACACCTGCGTAGCAGGTCGGGACCGGTCACACCCTTCGAAGATGACCCGGAAAGAATCACCAGAGCGAGGCGATATGGTTCGCATTCCTACAAACCGGTCCCCTACTCACCCGGGGGAAATGCTGGAAGAAGAGTTTCTCCGCCCCCTCGGGATCTCGCAGACGGATTTCGCTCAGCGGATCGGGGTCAGCTTCCAGCGGATCAACACCCTCGTCCGAGGCAAGCGGGGCGTCACCCCGGATACGGCACTCCGCCTGGCGAAGGCCACCGGCATGTCCCCCGACTTCTGGATGAACCTGCAGATCCGCTGGGACCTCTGGCAGGCGATGCATGGTCCGGAAGCGGGGGCGATCGAGAAGATCGAAAAGATTCCAGAACTCGCGCAGGCCTGATCCATGACGAGCACGAGGGTCACGAGCGACAAGGCATCTCCCCCGGCGGCCCTCCCCAGCCGGATCGACCCGGCGCTGCTGGAGCGGCTGGCCGGGCTGGTGACGCTGGCCCCGGGGGAGCACGACGCGCTGGAAGTGCGGATCCCCTTCACGCAGGGACTCCTCGGGCGGATCCCGCACGGCACCCCCGCCGACGTGGACGAGGCGGTCCGGCGCGCGCGGGAGGCGCAGCGGCCGTGGGCCCGGACGAAGCTCTCCGAGCGCGCCCGGATCTTCGTGCGCTACCACGACCTGCTGCTGGAGCGGCGGGAGCAGGTGCTGGACCTGATCCAGCTCGAAGCCGGCAAGGCCCGGCGGCACGCGCTGGAGGAGGTGCTGGACACGGCCATGGTGGCCCGCTACTACGCGCACCATGCCGAGCGCCACCTGCGCCCGCGCCGCCGCCGCGGCGCCCTCCCGGGGGTGACGCGCGCCTGGGAGTTCCGCCAGCCGGTGGGCGTCATCGGGTACATGGTCCCCTGGAACTACCCCTTCAACCTCCCGATCACCGACGCGATCCCCGCGCTGATGGCCGGGAACACCGCCGTCCTCAAGCCCGACCACCAGACCTCGTTCACCGCCCTCTGGGGTGTGGAATTGCTGTACGAGGCCGGGCTCCCGCGCGAAACGCTGCAGGTGGTGACCGGGATCGGGCCGGAGCTGGGCTCCACCCTGATCGGCGGGGTGGACTTCGTCATGTTCACCGGGAGCACCCGCACGGGGAAGGTGATCGCGCGGCAGGCGGGGGAGCGGCTGATCGGCGCGTCGCTGGAGCTGGGGGGGAAGAACCCGCTCCTGGTGCTGGAGGACGCCGACCTGGACGCGGCGGTGGACGGCGCGCTGCGCGGCTGCTTCGTGGGGGCGGGGCAGGTGTGCGTCTCCATCGAGCGGATCTACGTGCACGAATCGCTCTACCCGCGCTTCCTGGAGCGCTTCGCCGAGGGGACCCGCCGGCTCCGGATCGGCCCCGCGCTCGACTACTCGGTGGAGATGGGCTCCCTGACCTCGCGGCGGCAGATGGACACCGTGGCGGAGCACGTGGAGGACGCCCGGGCGAAGGGGGCGACCGTGGTCGCCGGAGGGCGCCCGCGCCCGGAGCTGGGACCCTTCTTCTACGAGCCGACCGTGCTGACCGGGGTGACGCCGGCCATGAAGGCGTACGCCGACGAGACCTTCGGGCCGGTGGTGTCCGTCTACCCCTTTTGCGACGAGCGCGAGGCGGTGGAGCGGGCCAACGACACGCGCTACGGGCTGAGCGCCAGCGTCTGGTCGCGCAGCACCCGGCGGGCGGTGCGCGTGGCGCGGCAGATCCGCGCCGGGAGCGTCAACGTCAACGAGGCGTACGCCGCCACCTGGGCCTCGGCGGACGCGCCGATCGGGGGGATGAAGGAATCCGGGCTCAGCCGCCGCCACGGCGCGGAGGGGATCCTCAAGTACACCGAGTCGCAGACCGTCGCCGTGCAGCGCGGGCTCCCGCTGGCCCCGCTCCCCTGGATGCCCGAGGAGCGCTACGCGCAGACCATGGGCGGGCTGTTGAAGCTGATCCGCCGCGTCCCCGGACTCCGTTAGCGAGCCATGCCGACGATCTTCTTCACCGGGTTCCCCGGCTTCCTGGGGAGCGAACTGCTCCCGCGCGTGCTGGAGCGCTCGCCGGGAAGCGGGGCCGTCTGCCTGGTGCAGCCCAAGTTCGCGGCGCTGGCCCGCGCCCGCGCCGACGAGCTGGAGCGCGGGCACCCGGCCCTCGCCGGGCGGGTGCGGATCGTGGAGGGCGACATCACCCGCCCCGACCTGGGGCTCGGCGACGCCCGGGAGCTGGAGGCCGACACGGTGGAGGTCTACCACCTGGCCGCCGTCTACGACCTGAGCGTCGCGCGCGAGGTGGGGATGCGCGTCAACGTGGACGGGACACGCAATGTGCTCGCCCTCGCGCGGCGGTGCCCGGGGCTGCGGCGCTTCCAGTACGTGAGCACCTGCTACGTCAGCGGGCGGCACCCGGGGACCTTCGCGGAGGACGACCTGGAGGTGGGGCAGGAGTTCAACAACTTCTACGAGGAAACCAAGTACCTGGCCGAGGTGGAGGTGCGCCGGGCGATGCGGGACGGGCTCCCCGCCACCATCTACCGCCCCTCCATCGTGGTCGGCGACAGCGCTACGGGGGCCACGCAGAAGTACGACGGGCCGTACTTTGCCATCCGCTGGCTCCTGCGCCAGCCGAAGATCGCGGTGATGACGGTGGTGGGCGACACCACCCGGACCGAGTTCAACGTGGTCCCCCGCGACTTCGTGGTGGACGCCATCGCGTACCTCAGTGGGCGCGCCGAGTCGGAGGGGCGCACCTACAACCTGGCGGACCCGCACCCGCTCACGGTGGACGGGATGCTGACCGACCTGGCGCGCGCCACCGGGCGCAGGATGATCCGCGTCCCGCTCCCCCTCCGCGTGGCGAAGGGCGCCCTGGACCACGTCCCGGGCGTGTACAGGCTGATGCGGATCCCCTCCAGCGCGGTGGACTACTTCGTTCACCCTACCCGCTATGCGACGGAGCGGACGCAGGCGGCGCTGGCGGGGAGCGGGATCCGCGTCCCCCGCTTCCCGGAGTACTCGGACCGGCTGGTGGCGTTCGTCCGCGCGCACCCGGAGATCGGGGCGGCGGCCATGGTCTGACGCCCCACGCGGGAGTTGCGTCCCGGAGATCCCCGCCCCAATATGCCGGGTTACGAGCTGCCACGACCCGCGCTCCGCCGGCACCCGGATCCCGCCTCCCGCCGGACTTTTCCCCTTGCCCCGTCCCGCTCTCACCGGAGAAGCCGATGTTCGGTTCCAAGATCCTGGACGTAGCGATCGGCTTGATCTTCGTGTACCTGCTGCTGAGCCTGATCGCCTCCGCCGTTCGCGAAGGGATCGAAGCCTTCCTGAAGTCGAGAGCGAGCCACCTGGAGGCCGGGATCCGGACGCTCCTCCAGGATCCCGAGGGAAACGGTCTCGCCGCGGCCCTGTACAACCACCCCCTCATCTCCAGCCTCTTCGCGGGAGAATATTCGCCGAGCAGGAAGTTCCGGCGCGCCCGGACGAGGCTCCCCTCCTACATTCCCGCCGGCAACTTCGCCGTCGCCCTGCTGGATATCGTCGCCCGCGGGCCCAGCTGGAAGGATCCGCAGGCGGCCGGCCAGGCCTCGCCGGAACTCACGCTCGCCAACGTCCGGGCGTCGATCTCCAATATCCAGAACCCGCCCGTGCAGAGGGCGCTGCTGGTGGCGCTCGACACGGCCGAGGGAGACCTGAACCGGGCGCGCGTGAACATCGAGGGCTGGTTCAACAGCAGCATGGACCGTGTTTCCGGATGGTACAAGCGGGAAACGCAGCTCTACCTGCTGGTCATCGGCCTGCTCCTGACCGTCGGTGCCAACGTGAACACCCTCACCATCGCCACCTATCTCTACCGGGACGATGCCGCCCGCGAGGCCATCGTCCAGCAGGCGCAGGCTTTCACCCCCGACACCGCGGAGAGCGACACGACGGTGGCGCGGCTCTACGCGCGGCTCACGGAGCTGAAGCTGCCGATCGGATGGAACCAGCCACAGCCCGTCGCGGCCTCCGACAGCCGCTTTTGGGATCGTTACGTCGCTCCGGCTTTTGGGTGGCTGCTCACGGCGTTCGCCATCTCGTTCGGGGCGCCTTTCTGGTTCGACCTGCTGAACCGGATGATGGTCGTCCGCTCCACCGTGAAGCCGCACGAGAAGAGCCCGGAAGAGGCCTCGCAGGACCGGCAGCCGAAGCGGGACGGGCAGAGTCCGCCCCCGCCGCCCACCCCCACGCTGAGCGCCGCTCCCACCGAGGCGCCTTCCCCGACCGAGGAGCCGCCCCCACCGGCGCCTCCCGAGGCGACGGCGCCACCCGGTGGAGAAGCCCCGGCTATCCCCGAGTCTTCCCCGGCCGTACCGGCCGCGCCCGCGGCGCAGGCCGAGTCTTTCCAACCGCACGAGTGGGCGACGGACAACCCGGACGAGGGAGTGCTATGAGCGCGGGGAAGACGGATTCTCTGGCGAGCGTCAGCCGCGACCTGACCGTGCTCGCGCCGAAGTTCCGCGACGCGGTGGAGAAGGCGATCGCCGACTGCCAGAAGAGCGGGCTCGACGCCTACGTGTATGAGGCGTACCGCTCCCCGGAATTGCAGGCGCTCTACTACTCGCGGGGAAGGACCGTCGTCCCCCCGCTCCAGACGGTCACCAACGCCCGCAGCAACCTGTACAGCTGGCACGGCTACGGGCTGGCGGTGGACGTGATCTCCTGGTCGCACGGCTGGGACCGGCCGGAAAGCTGGTTCCGCTCGGTGGCCGCGGTGTTCAGGACGCACGGCTGCAAGTGGGGCGGCGACTGGAAGATGAAGGACCTCCCGCACATGCAGTGGGGCGCGTGCAAGCCCAGCCCGTCCGACCGTGCCCGCGAGCTGATCCGCACGGAGGGGGTGGAGTTCGTCTGGAGGGCCGTCGGCGCGATCTGACCTCGCCCCCGTCTGCCATGGCGTGAGCACGAGAGCCCCGGGACCGCGCGGTCCCGGGGCTCTCGTGCGTCCAGCTCGTCTCGGGGCGGGGGCTACGGCTGCTCGTCCCCGATCCCGGTCACCCGCCCGTCCGGGCCGCGGATCTCGGCGTGCTCGCGGCGCAGCGTCTCCTCCACCACCTGCTCCTCCTGCACCCGGCGCTTGCGGATCACCAGCTCCTCCCGCGCGACCAGCCGCTTCTCGATCACCAGCTCCTCCTCCACCAGCGGAACGTAGATCACGTCCCCCTCTACCCGCGGCTCGAATCCCATCCCGGGCGGGAGCGGGCGCCGCTCGATCTCCACGTCCTCGCGCAGGATGGGAACCACCTCCCGCACCCGCTCCAGCTCCACGCGCTTGTTGATCGACACCTCGCCCGAGGTGACCTCGCGCGTCCCGACGACCAGCTCCTCCTCGGACAGGGTCATCCGCGCGTCCCCGTCGACGGTGCGGGGCGCATCGACCGCGCTCCCGGCGCCGGCGGCCGTTTCCAGCACCGTGGCCTCGCCGCGCGGCTCGGGAGGAGCGTGGTAGGCCGGGAGGCTGGCGACCTCCCACCCCATCAGGGTGTCCAGGTGCACCTGCTGCGCGGCGCCGTCCAGGCGCGTCCCCTGGATCGGCGCCTGCACCCGGACGTCCCCGTCCCCGGCCAGCCCGATCACCAGGTAGCGGACCTCCAGCGAGTCGGTGTCCACCAGCAGGTCGTCCACGCGGCCCACATGGGCACCGTCCGAGGCGATGACCTCCCAGCCACGGATGTCGGGGCTCCCCTCCTCGACCCGGAAGTTGGCGAGCTGGTCGAGCGGGACCACCCGCTCCATGTCTTCGCTGCTCATCGATCCTCCAGGATGCGTTTCGGGTCGAGTGCTCGGCCGCGCCACCCGCCGGTGTGCGTCGGCCTCCGGAGCCGGAGCGCTTCCCCGACGCAAGCCGTGTTCCCGGGGTGGGGAGGAGTATTGTACGTCCACGATCCATGTTGTCCGGGAGCTACAGATCTCCCGACACCACCATACCTGGGAAACAGCTTTCCACCTATTTAGCGACAATTCAGAAGGAATACATCTTGAACAAAGGATTTGCATGCAGCCCGCCGTACTTCTCTCTGCGAAAAGCGACAACGCTGTCCATCTCACCTGTAGAGTGGGTGCGAGGCTTATCGAACGAAGTAACTGAAGTCATAGAAGAGTCCTGACACATCAGTCCAACTACCGAGGACTACATGATTCTCCACGGACATGTATTCACGGCACCCGCAGGTCTGCGCGGCCTGGATGTAAATCATCCGATCGCGGACAACACCCAGGCAGCGGCGATTTACGATCATGGTTACCGCTTCTGCCTGC
>JAFAYN010000380.1 GCA_019240375.1 Gemmatimonadota bacterium | reverse complement strand
TACAGGTCGGCGCAGCTCTTGACGATCTGCCGGCAGTTCAGGCAGACCAGCTTGCACTTGCGCCACTCCACCCGGTCGGACCCGCAGATCTCGCAGGGCCCGTCTCCCGCCTCCGTGGCCGGGGCCCGGGGAGGGAGCACCTTGCGTGCCGGAGCGGCGGGCCCGGGATCGTCCGGCGGGGCCGGGCCGGACTCCGCCGGCGGGGAGTGGGCCCGGAGCCGGGCGCACCAGCGCGGGTCGGGAGGGAGCATGGTCCGTTCGCGTGAGGGTGTCAGTCGCGGGCGGCCCGCTCGATCACGGTGATCCGCGAATCGAGCTGGTCCACCTCTTCCTCCCGGCCGTCCTCCCAGCGGATCACCGCGTAGAGGGCCAGCGCCTCCTGCACCTCGCCCGTCTTCCCGGTCAGGTGCTGCACCACGTCTCGCGCCATGAAGAAGTGGCGCGACTCCAGCTGTACGCTCAATGGCCCTTCGTCCGATGATGCCCGCCGGACCCCCGCGGCCCCGCCCCTTCAACTTGACCCGGACCGGGGCCTCCGGCAACTTCCCTCCTCCACGACCCCGGGCAAGCCGCGGGCCGGAACGACTCGCAAGGGAGACGCACGTGACGCCCGACCCGAAGGACCCCTCCGCCCTTCCCGACACCCTCCGGCTGGCGCTGCGCGTCCTGGGCCCGGAGGACGCCCCCGGGCTGCAGCGGGTGTTCGCCGCCTCGGGCGACTACTTCCTCCCGCTCACCGGGCGGCCGGAGCCGGACCCCGACGCCGCCGAGCGCGAGCTGCGGGGCGGCGCGGGGACGCCGGGACGCGACGTGGCGCTGGTGACGCTGCGGGAGAGCGGCGAGCCGGTGGGCGCCCTGGGGTGGTGGCGGGGGAACCCGGGGCCGGACCAGGCGCTGCTGGGAATGCTGCTGGTGGTGCCGGAGCAGCGCGGCCGGGGGATCGCGCGGGAGGCGCTGGACGCGCTGGAGGGGTGGCTGGCGGGGGGTGGGATCCGCAGCCTGCGCACCTCCGTGGGGCTCCGCGACTACCGGTCTCAGGAAGTGCTGGCGGCGCTGGGCTTCGCGCGGATGAGCATCCGCGACCACCAGGCGCTGGGGCTGCAGGGCGCCACCCTGTCGCTCTGGGAAAAGCAGCTGGGGTAGCCGGATGCCCGTCGTCGCCACCACGCTGCCGCTCCCGGAGGGGGCGCTCCGCCTCCTGGAAGGGATCGGGGCCGACGTACGCGGCCCGGAGGGGTGGGCCGGGGCGCTGGGCGAGGCGGAGGCGCTGGTCCCGCTGCTGACCGTGCGGGTGGACGCGGCGCTGCTGGAGCGCGCCCCCCGCCTGCGGATCGTCGCCTGCCCCACGGTGGGGCACGACCACGTGGACCGGGCCGCCTGCGCGGCGCGGGGGATCGTGGTGACGAACACGCCGGACGTGCTCACCGAGGCCACCGCCGACCTGACCTGGGCGCTCCTCCTCGCCACGGTGCGCGCCCTCCCCCAGGCGGAGCGGAGCCTGCGCGCGGGGGAGTTCCGGGGGTGGGGGTTCTGGGACTACCTGGGCGGCGACCTGGCCGGGCGGACGCTGGGGATCTTCGGGATGGGGCGGATCGGGCGGGCGGTGGCGCGGCGGGCCGGGGCGTTCGGGATGCGGGTGCGCTACGCCGGCCGCACCCGCCTGCCGGAAGAGGAGGAAAGGGCGCTGGGGGCGGAGCCAGCAAGCTGGGACGAGCTGCTGGCGGCGAGCGACGTGCTGTCGCTGCATGCCCCGCTCACCCCGGACACGCGCCACCTCCTGGACCGCGACGCGCTGCGCCGGATGCGCCCCGGGAGCTACCTGGTGAACACCGCCCGCGGGCCGCTGGTGGACGAGGCGGCGCTGGTGGAGGCGCTGCGCGACGGCCCGCTGGCCGGGGCGGGGCTGGACGTGTACGAGCGGGAGCCCGAGGTGCACCCCGGGCTCCTGGAGCTTCCCAACGTGGTCCTCCTCCCGCACGTGGGCTCGGCCACGCGCGACACGCGCACCCGCATGGCGATGCTCGCCGCGCGCAACGTGCACGCCGTGCTGACCGGGGCGGCGCCGCTCACCCCGGTCGGCGGGGGGCCACGCTGAGGCGTGGGGCGTCAGCCGCCGGTTCCCGTCCCCGTGCCGGTTCCCGTGGTCCCGGTCCCCGTGCCGCCCGTCGGCGGCTGGAGGCGCCAGTTGACCACGGTGGACTGGCCGCGGGCGACCGTCGCCGTGACCGTGGCGCTGTCCCCGACGGCCAGGGTGTAGCCCACCGGGAGCAGGATCGAGACGCGGTAGCTCCCGCTGGTCAGCCCGGTGAAGCTGTACCGCCCGCCGGCGTCGGTGGAGGTGGACGGGCCGTTCACGATCGCCACCGACGCCCCGGTGAACGCGGCCCCGCTGGCGGTGACCTGCCCGCTGATGGTTCCCGTGGTGGTGCTGGCGGTGCCGGTCACGCCGAACGGGTCGGTGGGGAAGCCGTTGGGCCCCGCGCACCCCGCCGCCAGGGCCAGGACCGCGAGGAGCGCCGCCACGTCACGTGTGTTTCGTCGCATCTATTCTCCCTCCTCCAGGTTACGACGCATGAAAATGCAAGTTTCGGGCGCTTCGTGTCGGGGGCGCCGGTGAGCGCCCGGCTCCGCGAAGACGCGCGGCGGATCCTGGAAGCGGGGATCGCCGCCGCCGACGCCCGCGAGGCGACCCGGCGCGCCCTGCGGCGCGAGGGCGACCTGCTGACGGTGGCGGGGGCGGAGACGGTCGACCTGGCCGGGATTGGGCGGGTGTGGCTGGTGGGAGCGGGGAAGGCCGCGGCGGGGATGGCGGGGGCCGTGCTGGAGATGCTGGGGGACCGGGTCGCCGCGGGGACGATCACCGTCCCCCGGGGGGAGGGCGCCGTCCTCCCCGGGATCGACGTGTGGGAGGCGGCCCACCCAGTCCCCGACACCCACGGGCTGGCGGGCGCCGTCGCCGCGCTGGAGGTGGCCCGTGCGGCCGGGGAGGGGGAGCTGCTGCTCTGTCTCCTGTCCGGCGGGGCGTCGGCCCTGTGGCCGGCGCCCGCCGCGGGGGTGTCGCTCTCGGACCTGCGCGCCACCACCGACGCCCTCCTCCGCGGCGGCGCCCCCATCGCCGAGGTCAACGCGGTGCGCCGGCACCTGTCCCGGATCGCCGGGGGGTGGCTGGCCCGCGCCGCCGCCCCCGCCCGCCTGGTCACCCTGGCGGTGTCGGACGTGGTGGGCTCCCCGCCGGAGACCATCGCCTCCGGCCCCACCGTCCCTGATCCCACCACCTTCCGGGAGGCGCTGGACGTGCTCCTTCGCCGCGGGATCGCGGTCCCCCCCGCCGTGAGGGCGCACCTGCAGCGGGGCGACGCGGGAGAGATCCCCGAGACGCCCAAACCCGGCGACCCCGCCTTCGCCCGCGCGAGCTACCACGTGGTCGCCCGCAACCGCGACGCGCTGGAGGGCGCCGCGCGCGAGGCGGCGCGGCTGGGCTACCGGGTGACCGTGGTCGGCGACGACATGGAGGGGGAGGCGAGGGAGGTGGCCGGGCAGGTGGCCGCGCTGGCCTGGGGCTCCCACTCGGAGGGGGAGTCCGGCGCGGGGCCAGCGGCCTTCCTCCTGGGCGGGGAAAGCACGGTCACCGTGCGGGGACGAGGGCACGGCGGACGCAGCCAGGAGCTGGCGCTGGCCGCGGCGCTCCAGATCGAGGGGGAGCCCGGGGTGGTGATCGCCGCGGTGGGGACCGACGGGCGCGACGGGCCGACGGACGCCGCGGGCGGGATGGTGGACGGGGAAACGGTGGCGCGGGGGCGGGCGCTGGGAATGGAAGCCACGGACGCGCTGGAGCGCAACGACTCGCACTCCTTCCTGCGGGCGACGGGGGACCTGGTCGTGACGGGGCCGACCGGGACCAACGTCAACGACCTGGTGGTGGTGCTGGTGGGATGACGAGACACCGGGGGACGGGAGCTGAGGTCGCGCTCCCGTCCCCCGGATCGTACGGAAGCAGCCCGCTACTGGGTGCGATCCTGCTTCCCGTGCTTCTCGTGCTCCGCCTGACGCTGGCGGTTGTACTCTTCGCGCTCCGCCTCCTGACGCCGGATCTCCTCCGCCCTCTTCTGGTTCTCGTCGATGACCTTCGGCGTTACCTGACCAGGAGGATTGATGGGCATGGAACACTCCTCACGCAAAGGGAGACAGCGCGGATGCGGCCGGAAAGCCGCCCCGGGGGCTCTGCATTGCCCCGCAATATACCCGTGTACCGGTTCCGTACAACCTTCTTCTGGTTTACGGAAGCGAATCGACCAGCAGCTTCACGATCGCGTCCGGGTTGTCGGTGTTGATCCAGTGCCCCCCCTGCACCCGGTGCAGGAACACCCGCCCGTTGCTCCGCCCCAGCGCCTCCAGCCGGGCCTCGGACTCCTCGTCCAGGCTGTTGGACTCGGTCGCCTTCACGACGTGGACCTCCGCCCCCGCGGGCGGGCTCTCCACCACGTGCCACAGGTCGGTGCGGAAGAAGTCGCGCAGCATCTCCTCCACCCCGTCCAGGTCCAGCCGCCACCGGTAGACGCCGTCCTGGTTCTCCAGGTTCATCGCCATCCACTGCCCCAGCCCCGTGGGGTAGCCGGCGCGCTCCAGCCCCTCCACGGCCTCCGCGCGCGAGGCGAACTCCGGCGGGAGCGCCCGCACCGCCTCGATCATCCGCCAGGCGCTCCCGGACGGCTCCCGCACGTCGAGGGTGGAGTCCATCACCCACACCTGCCGCAGCCCGTCCGCGTGGTGGCCGGCGTATACCAGCGCCACCTTCCCCCCGAACGAGTGCCCCAGCACCGCCGCGGCGTGGAAGTCCAGGTGCTCCACCAGCGCGTCCACGTCCGCCGCGGCCGCCGCCAGCGTGTGCGGCCCCGCGAACCCGCGCGACTGCCCGTGCAGGCGGAGGTCCACCAGCAGGATCCCCCACTCGGGGCGCGCCTCCACCACGCGCCGCGCCACGGAGCCCCAGTTGCGCCCGCTCCCGTAGATCCCGTGCAGGACCAGGAGCCAGCGCTCGGGGGTGTGCCCCGCGGCGACGACGCGGGAGTGGGCGAGGATCGGGCGTTCGGCGGTGCCGTTCATGCTTTCTTCCACCAGGCGGAGGGTTTGCGTCGGCCCCGATTCTAACCCGCGGGGCGCCTTCGCGCGACCCGTCCCGGAGAGGCTACCCGGCCTCCTCTTGCACCGGCCCGACCCCCGCCTCCAGGTCCTCCTCCACCTGGTGCGCGTCCGGCTTCCGCCCGCGGAAGTGCCGCAGCGCCTCCAGCCCCATCACACAGAACGAGGCCCACGCCACCCCCGCGATCCACCCCGCGAGCACGTCGGAAGGGTAGTGCACCCCCAGGTACACCCGCGAAAGCCCCACCAGGAACACCACCAGCACCGCCACCCCGATGGTCGCCCGGCGCAGCGCCGCGGAAGGCTCCAGCCGCCCGATCAGGAAGGCGATGGTCAGGTACGTCACCGTGGAGGTCATCGCGTGCCCCGAGGGGAACGAGGACTGCCCGACGTGCGGCACCAGCCAGGGGAAGACATGCGGGCGCGGCCGGTTGAAGGCGGCCTTGAGGATCAGGTTCAGCACCGCCGTCCCCAGGATGGCCGTCCAGAGCAGGAGCACCGAGTAGCGGTGCCGCGTCACCCACAGGAAGGCGGTGGCGATCAGCGCCGTCACCCCCACCTCCAGGGTGGCGCCGAGCGAGGTGACCTCCAGCGCGGCCAGGTCCAGCCAGGGGGTGCCGTGCGCGTGCACCCAGCGGAGGATCGCCTCGTCGAAGTGCTGCGTTTCCCCCTCCCGCACCTCGCTCGCCACCCACGCGAAGAGCAGGAGCGCCCCGGCGGCGACCGCGAAGCCGAGGGCCAGGAAGGCGCCGACCGCCGCGTAGAACCCCTCCACGTGCCGCCCGATCCAGCGCAGCAGCGAGTACAGGGGTCCGCCGCGGGGGCGGGCGCGGCGATCGGGATCCGAAGGAGGAGACATGCCGCGGCCCGGCGCAGGTTCCGTACCCTTGCGCCCGCGCCGCCGGTTTCCTACGCTCCCGGGATGATCGAGCTATCCGAGGTGGTCAAGGAATACCGCGCCCCCCCCTGGCGCGCCGCAGAGGGACGGGTGCGCGCGCTGGACGGGATCTCGCTGCGGGTGGAGCCGGGGACCGCGCTGGGGATCGTGGGTCCCAACGGGGCGGGGAAGAGCACCCTGATCCGCATCCTGCTGGGATACCTGCGCCCCTCCTCCGGGACGGTGCGGATCGGCGGGGTGGCGCCGCGCGCGTACGTGGAGCGGCACGGGATCGGGTACGTCCCCGAGTCTGTCGCCATCCCCCCGCGCTGGACCACCCGCGGCACGCTGGAAGGGTTCGCAGCCCTGGGCGACCTTCCCGACGCCGGGGCACGCGTGGACGCCACCCTGGAATTGCTGGGGCTGACGGCGCTGGCCCGGCGGCGGGTGGGCGCGCTCTCGAAGGGGAACCTGCAGAAGCTTTCGCTGGCGCAGGCGCTGCTGGCCCCGCGCCGGCTCCTCCTGCTGGACGAGCCGCTCAACGCGCTGGACCCGGTGTGGGTGGCGCGCCTGCGCGGCGTGCTGGCCGACTGGCGCGCCGCCGACCCCGAAAGGATCATGCTGGTGGTGTCCCACAACCTGAACGAGCTGGAGCGTGCCGTGGACCGGGTGGCGGTGATCGCGGGAGGGCGGGTGCGCGCCGTGCTCGAGCTGCGCGGCGCCGGGCAGGCGGAAGCGTACCGGGTGGCGCTGGACGCGCCCGATGCGGCGGCGCGCGCCGGGGTGGTGGAGCTCTTCCCCGGCGCGGAAGCCGCGGGCCCGGACGAGTGGGTGGTGCGCGCCCCCGGCGCGGCCGAATTGAGCCGCCGGGTGGGCGCGCTCCTGGGGCGCGGCGCGCGGCTCCGCTCGCTGGTCCCCGGCGGGCTCCGGCTGGAAGAACGCGTCGCCCGTGTCCTGGCCGAGCCGGAAGCGGAGGCGCCCCGATGATCCCGGTGATCCTGCGCGAGTGGGGCCCGCGCCTCCTCCTCCTCCTCCTGGTGGCGTGGGTGCTGTACCTGATGGAGCCCGCCTTCCACCCCGAGGAGGTGGTCGACCCCGAGGTCGCCGCCGAGCTGGGGGCGCTGGGGCTCTCCGCCACCCTGTCGTACCTGGCGGGGCTTACCATGATCGTCCTCCTGGCCGGCTTCGTGTCCACCGACCGGCGGCGGGGGTACGCCCACCTCTTCCTCTCGCACCCGGTGCACCCGCTCCTCCTGTACGGGCTGCGCGTGGCGCTCGCCGCCGTGGTGGCCATGTGCGCCGCCGTGCTCTTCCTGGTGCTGGGGCAGTGGGCGGGGTGGGGGGAG
>JAFAYN010000348.1 GCA_019240375.1 Gemmatimonadota bacterium | reverse complement strand
TTCTCCAACGGCTCCGGCGGCGCGGAGATCACCGCCCGCACGGTGAGCGGGGTGATCCGGCTGATGAAGATGTAAAGGCAGGGGACAGGTTACAGGGGACAGCCTGCAACGGCGAAGGGCCGGCATCCACGGGGTGCCGGCCCTTTTTCTGTTGTCGTGCTCCCCTCCCCACTCGTGGGGGAGGGGCCGGGGGTGAGGGCCTGCCGGCCTTCACGCGAATGCCGGCTCAGCACGCCCCCATCCGGCGCTGCGCGCCACCTTCCCCCAATTCTGGGGGAAGGCTTTTTGTTTTGCAGTTTATTGCTTTTCCCACATGACGTTACGGAGGGAGACCACAGCAGTATCGTGGGCTCACTCCGGGCCGGGGAGACTGCCGGCTGTATCGGCAGGCTCACCGGCCCCGCGCAGGAGACGGACGGCGGTATCGTCCGGCTCCGGAGCGGCCCCAACCATCCACGAACACGGAAAACCGGACCCGTATAGACCCGTTACGATCCCCGCAAAACTTCCTTCCAACCATTCCCGTACACCCGGTGTCTGATGCTCTGTAAGGTCCAGCCGACCGGACCCACCGGTCCCCCGTTCCACACCATGCACCCGACCACCGCGGAGCACTCCCGATGAAGAGCCTCCTGACCGCGCTTTCCACCGCAGCCGCCCTCACCACGCTCGCGACCACCGCGCACGCCCAGCGCACCGACGCCGAATGGCTGGAGCAGTGCCGCGACCAGCGCCACTGGTCGTCGCGCGGCGACGACGCCCGCTTCTGCGACGTGCGCACCACCACGCTCGGCGCCCTGCGCGCCCTGAACGTGGACGGCCGGGAGAACGGCGCCGTGGCCGTGCGCGGCTGGGACGGCGCCGACATCCGGGTGTCCGCCCGCATCCAGGCCAACGCCCGCTCCGAGGCCGACGCGCGCGAGATCGCCAGCCGGATCCGGGTGAACACCAGCGGCGGGACGATCCACGCCGACGGCCCCGCCCGCGAGCGCGGCGCCAACTGGTCGGTCAGCTACGAGATCATGGTCCCGCGGCGCATGGACGTGAGGGTCGACACTCACAACGGCCCCATCGCCGTGCAGGACGTGACCGGCCGCATGACGCTGCACGCCCAGAACGGTCCGCTGGCGCTGCGCCGGGTGGGCGGCGCCGTGAACGCGCGGGTCCAGAACGGCCCCATCACCGTGGAGCTCGCCGGGAACCGCTGGAACGGCGAGGGGCTGGACGCCGAGTCGGTCAACGGCCCGGTGCAGCTTTCCATCCCGCGCGACTACTCCGCCCGCCTGGAGGTGGGGACCACCCACGGGCCGGTGAGCCTGGACATCCCGCTCGCCGAGGGGTACCGCGGCGGCCGGCACGTCAACACCGTGCTCGGCTCCGGTGGCGCCCCGATCCGGGTGGTGACCACCAACGGCCCGCTCGTGGTCCGGCGCACCGACCGATAGCCCCGGGTCCCGCCGGCGCTCCCGGCGCGAGGCCCCGACCTTACGAACGCAGCACGGACGTTCCCGATCCCGGTCCAGTCGACGTTTCGACTTTCAACATACAGGCGGCCCCATGTTCCCCCATCGCACCCACACCACCACGCTCGCGCTCCTCGTCCTCGGAGGAGGAGCCGCTCCGCTCCTCGCGCAGAGCTCGGCCCGCGCCCAGACCGCGCAGACCACGGCCGCCGCGGCGCACATCGCGGCGCGCCCCCAGGCCCGGGTGGTCCCCCTCGCCTCGCCGGTCGTGCTGGACGGCAAGCTGGACGACGCGGCGTGGGCCTCCGCCCCCGTGGCCACCGGGTTCACGCAGCAGGACCCGAACGAGGGGAAGCCCGCCACCCAGCGCACCGAGGTCCGCTTCGCCTACGACGCGGAGGCGCTGTACATCGGCGCGCGGATGTACGACACGCTGGGGGCGGCCGGGGTGCGCTCCCGGCTGGTGCGCCGCGACCAGAACGTGGAGAGCGACTACATCCAGTTCGTCTTCGACACCTTCCACGACCACGCAGGGCGCACCATCTTCCAGGTGAACCCGGCCGGCGTCAAGTACGACGCGGGGCAGGCTACCCCCTCCGCCGACCCCTCGTGGGACCCGGTCTGGAAGGCGGCGACGCACGTGGACTCGCTGGGGTGGACGGCCGAGATGCGCATCCCCTTCTCGCAGCTCCGCTTCTCCCGCGACACCACGCAGGTGTGGGGGATGCAGGTGTGGCGGTACGTGCAGCGGCTGAACGAGACCTCCATGTGGAGCTTCTGGGGGAAGAACGACAGCGGCGGGCCGGCCTTCTTCGGCCACCTGGAGGGGATGGCGCTGGGGCACCGGCCGCGCGCCCTGGAGATCCTCCCCTACACGCTGGCCCGCGCCTCGTACGTGGCGCCCACGCAGCCCGGGAGCCCGTTCCAGGACCGGCGCGCCTACCACGCGAGCATGGGCGCCGACGTCAAGGCGCTGCTCACCTCCACCCTGACGCTGGACGCCACGCTGAACCCGGACTTCGGACAGGTGGAGGTGGACCCGGCGCAGGTCAACCTGAGCGACTCGGAAAGCTACTTCGACGAGCGGCGCCCCTTCTTCGTGGAAGGGAGCGGGCTGTTCAGCTTCGGCGGGCTGAACTGCTTCACCTGCAGCGACGTGTCGGGGATGTCGCTCTTCTACTCGCGGCGCATCGGGCGGCACCCGCAGGGCGGGCTCCCCGGCGACCCGCGCTACTCCGACGTCCCCGACAACACCCACATCCTGGGCGCGGCAAAGGTCACCGGGCGCGTGCGGAGGGGGTGGGAGATCGGGGTGCTGGACGCCGTCACCTCGGCGGAGGACGCGGGGCTGGTGTACGCCGACGACTCGCGGCTCACCCGCGAGGTGGAGCCGCTGACCAACTACTTCGTCGGGCGGGTCCGCCGCACCCTGCACGCGGGCGACGCCAACGTGGGCGCGATGGTCACCTCGGTGGGACGGCGCTTCGGCTACGACTCGCTGGCGCTGCAGCTCCCGGCGCACGCCGAGGCGGCGGGGGTGGACTGGGTGTGGACCTGGCAGAAGCGGGCGTACGAGCTGCGGGGGAACTTCGCCCTGTCGCAGGTGAGCGGCGACTCCGCGGCCATCCTGCGCCTGCAGCGCTCGTCGGTGCGCTACTTCCAGCGCCCGGACCGCGGCAACGGCTCCAACGGCTTCTTTTCGGACGCGTACGACCCCGGGCTCACCGCGTTGCGCGGCTACGGCGGCTACCTGCGCATGGCCAAGCAGGCCGGGTCGTGGCTGTGGGAGAGCCAGGTGAACTACCGTAGCCCGGGCTTCGAGGTCAACGACCTGGCCTTCCTTTCCCAGTCCGATTACGTGTGGACGCAGGGGAACATCCGCCGGCGCTGGACCACGCCGACCCGGTACTACCGCTACTTCCAGTTCACCACCGGCGCGCAGCGGCAGTTCAACTACGACGGCGCCGTCACCTCCACGCAGGTGCACGGCTCGGTGTACGCGCAGCTGCGCAACTACTGGGAGCTGAGCCTGTACGGCCAGCACCGCCCCGAGGTGGCGGCCGACCGGCTGACGCGCGGCGGGCCCAGCGTGCGCCGGGCGGGGCTCAACTTCGTGCAGGCGAGCGTCAACACCGACTCGCGGAAGCGCTTCGTGTTCGGGACCTCGCCGTGGACGGAGCGGACGGCGGACGGCGCCCGGAGCTACGGGCTCAACGCCGACCTGCGGATGAAGCCGGCCTCCAACGTGTCGGTCTCCTTCGGCCCGTCGTTCGACCACGCGGAAAACCGCTCGCAGTTCGTC
>JAFAYN010000244.1 GCA_019240375.1 Gemmatimonadota bacterium | reverse complement strand
CCACCTCCCCCGAGGAGATCGTGGCCGCGGGCGCCGACGGGCTCTTCATCTCCAACGGCCCGGGAGACCCCGAGGCGGTGGGGCACGCGCTGGACTCCATCCGCGAGCTTGCCGAGCGCGACACCCCGATCTTCGGGATCTGCCTGGGGCACCAGCTGATCGCGCGGGCGTTCGGGGCCCACACCTACAAGCTGCTGTACGGCCACCGCGGGGGGAACCATCCCGTGAAGCGGATGGCGGACGGGGCGGTGGAGATCACCGCGCAGAACCACGGCTTCGCCGTGCAGGGGGACGAGTCGGGAATCCCCGGCGCCCCCGGGCTCCGCGTCACCCACCTGAACCTGAACGACGGAACGGTGGAGGGGCTGGAGCACCAGGAGAAGCCGGTCTTCTCGGTGCAGTACCACCCCGAGTCGGCGCCGGGGCCGCACGACTCCCGCTACCTGTTCGACCGCTTCATCGACGAGATGGAGCGCCGGGCGGCGGGTACGGGTCGCGAAGCTTGACGGGTTCTGCGCGTCGCATTATCCTTTGCTCCAGATAAACCGCCGTCCGTCAACCTCTTAGCTCCTCCCTGGCCAGCCCGGCGGAATTCCTCGATTCCTGCGCCGTCGTCCATCGCCCTGCATCCGAAAACTCCTTCGCGCGCAGCGGCGGACGTGCACGCACGTTCCGAGGCCCCTTTCCGCCCCGTGGCTCCGGTGGTGCCCGCCCCCCGCGTGGGAGCGCCGTCGACGTTTCGGTACCCTTAGCAGTGTGTCCGCGCTCTCTCGCGCACCGAACGGGGCACGGCCCCGGCTTTTCAAACCCCAAGGAGGGACTTTCATGACCAAAGCGGATCTGGTTCAGCGGGTTGCAGACACCATCGGTCCCGGCGTCACCAAGCGGGACTGCGCGGTGGTGGTCGACTCGTTCCTGAACGCCATCAAGGACGCCATGGCGGACCATCAGAACATCGAGATCCGCGGCTTCGGCACCTTCAAGGTCCGCGAGCGCAAGAGCCGTCTGGCCCGCAACCCCCGCACCGGCGACCCGGTGGAGGTGCCGCCGCGCGCCGTGCCGGTCTTCAAGCCCTCCAAGGACCTCCGCGCCCTGGTCGAGGAAAAGCCGCTCGAGGTCTGATCCCGCGAGGGTCCGGACACCCTCCGGACCCGGCCGGCCGGTATCGAACGCCGCGGGCTCCGCGCCCGCGAGACAGCGCCCAATCCCCCGGTGGTTGGGCGCTTTTCTTGCGTCCTGCGGAGAGGTCCCCATCGCCCTCCACGCGCCGCAAGCGAGCACCCCATGTCCATGTACCCGCTCGAGGACCGGCGTCCCGGTATGCGCGCCCCCTCGGCCCCGCTCGGCCCGTACGAGACCAGCTACGACGTGCGCCGCGGATACGACGAAGACCGCTCCACCCCGGAGCCGGCACGGGCCCACCGCTCCCGCGAGGACGCGGGGTGGATCGGGCGCCCGGCCGAGCGCTGACGCCGGTCCCGGACGGCTCCCTGGCATGCTCCCTGCTTTCGGCGGTGGCCGGACCGCACACCCATCGGAGGGCGCATGCTGATTCAGGAAGTGGTGACCGAGCTTTCACCCGCGGCGGTGATCGAGCAGGCCCGCTCGTTCTTTTCCCAGCAGTTCTCGCCATACGCCGCGTTCGAGGAGGACTCAGGCGACTCGCACATCCGCCTGGCGACCGAGGCCGGCGACGTGACCATCGGCGTCGGCGAGCGCGATGGACGCACGGTGGTGCGGGGCTCCACCTCGCGCCTGCACCACGAGCTGTCGGCCTTCCTGACCACGCTGGGTCCGCCCGAGGAGGTGCGGCAGAACCTCCCCGGCCCCGGAGCCTCCGGCGCGGGGTGACTTCCACCCCCGCCCACGGCGGGCGCGACGATTCGGGCCGGCGACGGCCCGAACTTGCTTTTCGGGGCGGGGTAGGAGAGGTTCGATGGTCGCCGTCCCCGCCACCCCGGCACTCCCATGAACGTACGCTCCCTTTTCTTCGCCACCTACCGCGACATGGCCGGCTCCGAGGAGCTGGTGGTGGAGCTCGCCGCGCCCGCGACCGTGGAGGACCTGGTTCGCGAGCTGCGCGCCACCCGGTCGGGGCTCGCCTCGCTCCCGTCCGCCCCGGTCGTCGCGGTGAACATGACCTACGCGCCGCTCTCCACCGCGCTGAGCGACGGGGACGAGGTGGCGTTCATCCCGCCGGTGGCCGGAGGGTGAGCGTGCCCGACCTCGCCTGCCGGATCACCCGCGACCCGATCGACGCCGCCGCGCTCCTGCGCGACGCGGTGTCGCCCTCGGACGGGGCGGCGCTCCTGTTCTGGGGGGTGGTACGCGACGAGCACGACGGGCGGGCGGTGAGCAGCCTGGAGTACGAGGCGTACGCCCCCATGGCCGAGGCCAAGCTGGCGGAGATCGCGGCGGAGGCGCGGGAGCGCTGGGGGACGGGGGAGATCGTGGTGGTGCACCGGGTGGGGCGGCTGGAGGTGGGGGAGGCGAGCGTCGCCATCGTGGTCGCCGCGCCTCACCGCGCGGAGGCGTACGAGGCGTCGCGCTACGTAATCGAAGAGCTGAAGCAGCGCGTCCCGGTGTGGAAGCGCGAGGGGTACGTGGACGGGACGCGCGAGTGGGTCCCCGGCTTCGCGCCGCGGGTGGAGGAGGGGGCGTTGTGAGCGGAACGCTGGTACAGCTCGGCGGGATCCACCCCGCGCCGGAGCGCCGCGAGGTGCCGGAAAGCGGGCCGATGCACGACGGCTTCGGGCGGCACATCGAGTACCTGCGCATCTCGGTG
>JAFAYN010000138.1 GCA_019240375.1 Gemmatimonadota bacterium | reverse complement strand
GTGAACTTCTCCGGCTCGGCGATCCACAACGAGCTGGTGGACCTGGGCAAGGACGCCCAGGGGAACGACATCCCGCCGATCACCCTCGGGTTCAACGCGCTGCCGCAGCGCCACACCGAAGGGTACCCGCTCGGGTCGTACTTCCACTACCCGATCGTGAGCTACGCCGACGCCAACGGCGACGGGCTGCTCAGCCCGAGCGAGGTCAACGTCCGTACGGACACGCTGGTGTACCTGGGCAATCCGTTCCCGAAGCGCGAGCTGAGCTTCAACACGGACCTGCGCTTCCGCGACTGGCTGAAGTTCTCCACCCTGCTCGACTACAAGGGCGGGCACCAGATGTGGAACTTCACGCACGCCAACCGCTGCAACACGAACGTGTCGAACTGCGCGGAGCTGTACGACGTGACCACTCCGCTCAAGGAGCAGGCCGCCATCGTCGCCCTGCGCAGCTACACCTCGATGGCGGGCTTCGTCGAGGACGCGGACTTCGTCAAGCTGCGCGAGGCGTCGCTCACCTTCGGGCTGCCGCGCGAGTTCGCCGAGCGGTTCAGCGCGCGTGGCCTGAGCCTGACCCTCGCCGGGCGCAACCTGCACACCTGGACCAAGTACACCGGGCTGGATCCTGAGCTGAACTCTCAGGGCCAGGCGAACTTCACGACCGCGGAGCTGGGCACCCTGCCTCCGAACCGGATGTACACGATCCGCATCGATGCGAACTTCTGAGCGAGGACCAATGAAAACCTTCACGATCGAAAGATCCCAGAGCGGGCGGGGCCTTGCGCCCCGCCTTGCGGTGGGGCTTCTCGCCGTCGCCCTGGCGGGGTGCAACACGGACAGCCTCGTCCAGCTCGACGATCCGGACCTGATCACGGGCGCGGTGGCCCGTGACACGGCCAACATCGCCAGCCTGCGCAACGGCGTGATCTACGAGTTCTCCCGCGCGGTCGGCGGGACCGCCGCGAACAACGAGACCCCCGGCCTCGTCGGGGTCACCGGCCTGTTCGCGGACGAGCTGTGGTACGCCAGCACGTTCAACTCGATGCAGGACATCGACCGCCGCAGCATCGTCGACCTCACGAACTCGGACCTGACCCGGGTGTTCCAGCGCATCCAGCGCGCCCGGAACATCTCCGAGCAGGCCCTCGGCCAGTACGCCGCCGCGGGGAAGACGAACTCGGTCGACGCCGCGATGCTGACCAACTTCGCCGGGTACTCGTACATCTTCCTGGCGGAGAACTTCTGCAACGGCGTGCCGATCAGCACCACCACGCTCACCGGCGACCTGACGTACGGTGCGCCGCAGAGCACCCAGGCGCTCCTGGACAGCGCGACGAACCGCTTCAACAGCGCGCTCGCCCTGGCCAACGCGGTCGGCTCGACCGCGGCCACGCAGCAGTACGCCGCCCGGGTCGGGATCGGGCGCGCGCTGCTCGACGCGGGCCGGTTCACCGAGGCCGCGGCCGCGGTCGCCTCGGTGCCGACCAGCTTCGTGTTCAACGCGCCCTACAGCGAGAACTCGACGGGCCAGAACAACGGGGTCTGGTACAACATCAACTCGGAGAAGCGGACCTCCGCGGCTTCGGGTGAGGGTGTGAACGGCCTCGTCTTCTTCCGGCGAGCCGCGCGGCCCACCGGCTCCCCGGCGAACTTCAACTCGACCGATCCGCGGGTCCTGGTGGACTCGGTCGGGCGTGGGCTTTCGACCACGGTGCCGCTGTACGCCCAGAACAAGTACCCGACCCGCGGCACGGTCATCCCGGTCGCCAGCGGGGTGGAGGCCCGGCTGATCGAGGCCGAGGCCGCCCTGAACAAGGGTACCAGCGCGGCGTACATTCCGCTCCTCAACACGCTCCGGCAGAGCGTGGGGATCACCACGCCGCTGACGGATCCGGGCGCTGGGAATCCGCGCGTTCGCCAGTTCTTCCAGGAGCGGGCCTTCTTCCTGTGGCTGACGGCGCATCGCCTGAGCGACCTGCGCCGGATGATCCGGCAGTACGGCTTCACGCAGGACCAGGTCTTCCCGACCGGACAGACGATCTTCGGGTCGCCGTACGGGAGCGACGTGAACCTGCCGATCCCGTTCCAGGAGCGGAACAACCCGGAGTTCACGAGCGGCCAGTGCACCGACCGCAACGCGTGATCCGGTGAGCCGGGCCTGAGAGGGTCCGGATCGGCTGGTGGAGCGGGGGGAACCGAAAGGTTCCCCCCGCTCCTATTTTATGGGGGACGGTGTGGCCGGAGAAAAGACGCCAGCCTTCCCCCGGGGCGCTAAGCCCTGTTAGATTACCGAGTTGCCTTACCGCCCCGGACCTGGGGCCCCGCCTTTCCCCGCCTGGTACGACCGGAGCCTTCTCATGAACGGTCCATTTCGACTGACCCGCCTCCCGCTCCTCGTGGGCGTGGCGCTCACCACCGCCTGCAGCGACGGCTCCGGCGGCCCCACCGAGCAGAAGCAGGACCATCTCAACCTGCGGATCGAGACGGCGTACCTGGTGCAGTCCACCCAGACGCGCGACGGCACCATCCCGCTGGTTGCGGGGAAGGACGCGTACCTGCGGGTGTTCGCGGTGGCCGACCGGGCCAACACCGAGACGCCCGCGGTGCGGGTGCGCTTCTACCAGGGAGGGGCGCTCAAGGAGACGATGACGCTCCCCGCCGGCGGGACGTCGGTCCCCACCGCGGTGGACCAGGCGACCCTGACCGCCTCCTGGAACGTCAAGATCTCCGGATCGCTGATCCAGCCGGGGCTCCAGATGGTGGCCGACGTGGACCCGGGGAACGCGGTGGCGGAGTCGAACGAGCAGGACAACGCCTTTCCCTCGGACGGGTCGCAGAAGGCGCTCAACGTGGTGGCGATGCAGCCGTTCCGCATGCGCTTCGTCCCGATCGTCCAGGAGAACGGGCCCACGGGGCAGGTGTCCGACGCGAACAAGGAGGACTACCTGGTCCTGACCCGGAAGATCCACCCGGTGGTGACCATCGACTCGGACATGCACGCGCCGTACACGGTGCAGGGGCTGGGCTTCGACACCCAGGGGAACACCTGGCAGACGGCGGTGGCCGCGCTGGACGCGGCGCGGGTCGCGGAGGGGAGCAACCGCTTCTACTACGGGGTGGTGAAGACGCCGTACAACGGCGGCGGGGTGGTGGGGATCGCCGCGGGGATTCCCGCCTCGACCGCGTTGGGGTGGGACCGCTTCCCGGACGCGTCGTCCACGCTGGCGCACGAGATCGGGCACGACTGGGGCCGCTTCCACTCCCCCTGCGGGGGCGCCGGCGGCGCCGACCCGCAGTACCCCTACGTGCAGGGGGTGATCGGGGTGTTCGGGATGGACGTGACGACCGGGGAGCTGAAGACCCCGTCGGCCAACACGGACATCATGGGCTACTGCAACGCCAACTTCTGGATCAGCGACTACACCTACCTGGGGATCCTCAACTACCGGGTGGCGCATCCCGCGACGGCGAACGTCGTGCCGGTCCCCTCGCTGCTGGTGTGGGGGCGGATCCGGAACGGGGAGCTGGAGCTGGAGCCCGCCTTCCAGGTGACCACCGCCCCGGTGCTCCCCTCGGCGTCAGGCCCGTACCGGGTGGAGGGGGTGGACGAGGCGGGGAAGACCCTGTTCTCGCTCTCGTTCGCGGGGAACCCGGTTTCCGACGTCCCTGCCGAGGGGCGCACCTTCGCGTTCGCGGTCCCGCTCGCGCCGGAGCAGGCCGTGCGCCTGTCCTCGCTCCGCGCCGTCTCGCGGGGGAAGGCGACGCTGGTCCGGTCCACCCTCGCCCAGGCGGCCGCCCTCGCGCCGGGGGCCCGCGGCAACGTGATCCCCGCGCCCGCTCTGTCGATGGCGCCGGCGGGGAACGGACGGATCTCGATGCGGTGGAACCGGAGCACCTACCCGGGCGTCATGGTCCGCGACCCGCGCACCGGGGAGGTCCTTTCCTTCGTGAACGGCGGGGACGCCACGGTGAACACGAGCGCTCCTGAGGTGGAGGTGGTGTTCTCGGACGGGGTCCGCAGCACGGCGAAGCGGATGCGGGTTCCCGGGAACTGACCCGGAGGGTGCCCGCTCCCGCACCGCGATGGTGACGATGAACGCCTCGGAGGACTTCTTCGAGGCGTTCCTCGGTATGGGGTCCAACCTGGACCGGCCGCTGGAGCAGCTGCGGGAGGCGGTGCGGCGGGTCGGCGCCTTCGCCGAGGTCCTGGAGGTGTCGTCGGTCTATCGCTCGGAGCCGGTGGGGTTCCGCGACCAGCCCGACTTCCTCAACCTGGTCTGCCGGGTGCGGACGGCGCTCCCCCCCCACGAGTTCCTCGCGGCGCTCCACCGGGTGGAGGCGGAAGGAGGACGGGTGCGGAGCTTTCGCGACGCGCCCAGGCTCATCGACGTGGACCTGCTGGCGTACGGCGGCGTGGTGGCGGACACCCCGGAGCTGATGCTCCCGCACCCGCGTATGACCCGTCGCGCCTTCGTCCTGGTGCCGCTGGCGGAGATCGCGCCGGAGTGGCGCCACCCGGTCCTGGGGAGGACGGCCCGGGAGTTGCTTTCCGATGCGGGAGCGCTGGAGCGGATCGAGCGGCTGGGCGCCCTCCCGGGGTAAGGGAGGGGCGAGGCGGCCTCGGCGCTCCGGCGCTTGCTCCCGCTATCGGCCTGCGCTATCGTGCCGACAGGCGCCGTCCGCCACCCGCCCGACCGTGAGCCCGTGACCGCACCTTCGCCGGACCAGTACACCCTTGGCGTCGAGGAAGAATACCAGCTCGTCGACCGGGACACGGGGGAGCTGAAGAGCCGGGCGCGGCACGTGATCGCCTGGGACTGGACCGGCGACATCAAGCCGGAGATGCAGGAGAACACGGTGGAGGTGGAGACGCGGGTGTGCGCCGACTCGGCGTGCGTCCGCGACGAGCTGGTCCGGCTCCGCATGCAGGCCGCGGTGGCCGCGGAAACGCAGGGGCTGCGGGTGGTGGCGGCGGGGACGCACCCCTTCAGCGGGTGGGAGGGGCACGAGTACAGCCGGGGGGAGGTGTACCAGGAGCTGCGCCGCGAGTACCGCCACCTGGCCGACACCCAGCACATCTTCGGGATGCACGTGCACGTCGGGGTGCCCGAGGGGGTGGACCGCGTCCGGGTGATGAACGTGGCCCGCCTGTACCTCCCGTACCTGCTGGCGCTGACCACCAGCTCCCCCTTCTACCTGGGCGAGGACACGGGGTACGCCTCGTTCCGCTCCATCCTCTGGCGCCGCTGGCCGCGGAGCGGGGCCCCGCCCCGGCTGGAGGGCGTCGCGGAGTTCGAGCGGTTGCTGCAATGGCTGACGGACACCCGCTGCATTGATGCCCCGGGGCGCGTGTACTGGGAGATCCGCCCGCACCACCGGTACCCGACGCTGGAGTTCCGCGTGGCGGACGTGACGCCGCGGATCGAGGACGCGGTGACGACGGCGGCGCTGGCCCGCGCGATCACCGCCGGCGCGGCGCAGGGGGTCCTGCGCGAGCCCGACCTCCCCGAAGCGATCGTGGGGCCGCTGCTGCGGGAAAACGCCTGGCGCGCCTCGCGAGACGGGCTGGGAGCGGAGATGGTGGACTTTTCCTCGGGGGAGCCGGCGACGGTCCCCGTGCGCGAGGCGCTGGTCCGGCTGGCGGACACGCTGGCTCCCGTCGCGGAGCGATTGGGCGACGCGGACACGCTGGCGGAGCTTCCCGCGCTGCTGGAGCGCGGGGACGCGGCGCTGAGGATCCGGGCGCAGGCGAAAAAGCTGGGTGGGGACCTGCAGGAGCTCGTCCGCTGGATGGCGGACGAGACCATACTGGGAGTGGGCATGGATCGACGCACCGAGCAGAGAGAGGCGACGGGCGAATGAAGAGCATGCACCGGGTTCGGGTCGCGACTGCAGGGGGGAACGGGGCCGGGTACGAGATCCTGATCGGATCGGGGCTGTTGACCTCGATCCCCGGGATCCTGTCGCGCTGCGCGCCGGCCCATCGCTACGCGGTGATCACCGACCACCGGGTGGCCGAGCTGTACGCCATCCGGCTGGCGAGGACGCTGCACTCCGCGGGGCACCGCGCCGACATCTTCGCCTTCCAGGCGGGGGAGGCGCAGAAGACGCGGCAGACGTGGGGGGACGTTTCGGACGCCATGCTGGAGGCGGGGATCGGGCGTGACTCGTCGGTGCTGGCCTTCGGGGGCGGGGTGGCCGGCGACCTGGGCGGCTTCGTCGCGGCCACCTACATGCGGGGAGTGCCGTACATGCAGGTCCCCACCACCCTGCTGGCGATGATCGACGCCTCGGTGGGGGGGAAGGTGGGGGTGGACACCCCGGCCGGGAAGAACCTGGTGGGGGCCTTCCACCAGCCGTGCGCGGTGGTGATCGACCCGGAGCTGCTCCGTACACTCCCTCCGGAGCACCTGCGCGCCGGGCTGGCCGAGGCGGTGAAGCACGGCGCCATCGCCGAC
>JAFAYN010000598.1 GCA_019240375.1 Gemmatimonadota bacterium | reverse complement strand
CGCCGTGGAACCGGGCGGCGGGCCGCGGGTGGCCTTCCCCGCGCGGGCGCGCCTGGGCGAGGGGCCGGCGTGGGACGGGGAGGCCGGCGTGCTCTGGTGGGTGGACATCCACAACCACCGGGTGCACCGCTTCGACCCGGCCACGGGACGCGACCGCGCCTGGGAGGTGGGCGAGGTGGTGGTGTGCGCCGTCCCCGCCGCCGGGGGGCGGGTGCTGCTGGCGCTGCGCCGCGGACTGGCGCTGCTCGACCCCGTCGCGGGGCGGCTGGAGCGGACCGCCACGATCCTCCCAGAGCGGCCCGGGCTCCGCTTCAACGACGGGAAGTGCGACCCGCGCGGCCGTTTCTGGGTGGGCTCGCTCTCGGCCCAGGACGGGGGCGGCGCGCTGTACCGCTGCGACCCCGACGGCTCCGTGCGCGAGGTGGAGCGCGGGCTGACCATGTCCAACGGGCTGGGGTGGAGCCCGGACGCGCGCACCTTCTACCTCACCGACTCGCCCGCGAAGGTCATCTACGCCTTCGACTTCGACGTGGAGGCGGGGACGCTCTCCGGCCGCCGCGTCTTCGCCGACCTGACCGACGGGGACCCGGTCCCGGACGGGCTGGCGGTGGACGCCGAGGGGTGCGTCTGGTCGGCGCAGTGGGACGGGGGGTGCCTGCTCCGCTTCGCCCCGGACGGGCGCCGGGTGGAGCGCGTCCCGGTGCCGGTGCGCAACCCCACCAGCTGCGCCTTCGGGGGGAGCGACGGCCGCGACCTGTACGTCACCACCGCCTCCGCGGGGCTGGGGGAGGACGACTTCGACGGGGCCGGGTTCCACGCCGGGGACCTTTTCCGTCTGCGCGCCGCCGTCGCCGCGCCCCCCGCCTTCCGCTTCGGCGGCGCCCCCGGCTGATCGGCGGCGCGCGCCGGAAACTTGCATGCACGGAACCTCAGCGCCCCGGGCGGTTCCGGCGCGCGCGGATCCCGGAATGGAGCGCCGATGTCGGCACGGTCGGACGTGGTGATGGGAGGCGGGGACCGGGCGGATGCGGTCCCGGGCCCCGCTCCCCTGGCGCGCGCGGGGCCCCACCCGCTGGCGCGCTACGGGATCGCGCTGGCCGCGGTCGCCGCCGCGCTGGCGCTCTCGCTCGCCCTGCGCGAGCAGATTCGCCCCAACGTCTTCATCTTCTTCTTCGCCGCCGTCACCATCACCGCCTGGTACGGCGGGGTGGGACCGGCGCTCCTCGCCGTCGGTCTCGCCGTCCCCCTGGTGGACTACGCCCTCTTCGCGCCCGTCTTCGCCTGGAGCCACGGAGCGGAGGACCTGCTCCGGCTGGGGGTGTTCGTGGCGGTGGGGGCGCTGATCGCCTCCATGCGGCACGGGCTGGACGCCGCCCGGCGCGAGGCGGAGGCGCGCGCCTCGGAATCGGCCCTGCTCGCCACGCAGATGCAGGAGCAGGCCGTGGAGCTGGAGCTGCAGGTGGACGAGACGCAGGCGATGGCGGCGGAGCTGGAGCAGTCCAACGAGGAGCTGGAGGCCGCCGCGCAGGCGCTGGACACGGCGGCCCGGCGCGCCGAGTTCCTGGCACAGGCCAGCGCGCTCCTCGCCTCGTCGCTGGACTACCCCACCACCCTGGCGAGCGTCGCCCGCCTGGCCGTCCCCGACCTGGCCGACTGGTGCTCGGTGGACGTGCTGGAGGAGGGCGAGGTGCGGCAGCTGGCCGTGGCGCACGTCGACCCGGACAGGGTGGAGTGGGCCCGCGAGCTGCGCAGGCTCTCCCCACCCGACCTGTCCGCACCCACCGGGATGCCTGCCGTGCTCCGCACCGGGACCCCGGAGCTGTACCCCGACATCCCGGACGAGCTGCTGGCGGCGTCCGCCCGCAGCGACGAGGAGCTGGCGATCATGCGCCAGGTGGGGTTCACCTCGGCGATGATCGTCCCGCTCCTGTCCCGCGGGATCACGCTGGGGGTGGTCACCCTCGTTTCGGCCGAGTCGGGGAAGCACTACAACGAGCGCGACCTGGCGCTCGCCGAGGAGCTGGGGCGGCGCGCCGGGGTGGCGGTGGACAACGCCCGCCTGTACCGCGGCGTCCTCGAGGCGAGCGAGGCCAAGTCCGCCTTCCTGGCCACCATGAGCCACGAGCTGCGCACCCCGCTCAACGCCATGATCGGCTACGCCGAGCTGCTGTCGCTGGGGATCCCCGACCCGCTCCCCCCCTCGTCGCTGGGATACCTGGAGCGGATCGGGCACAGCGCACGGCACCTCCTCCAGCTCATCGAGGAGATCCTGACCTTCGCGCGCATCGAGGCCGGACGCGAAACGGTGTCGATCGAGCCGGTGGACCTGGGCGATCTGGTGAGTGAGGTGGTCGCCATCATCGAGCCGCTGGCGCTGGAGCGGGGGCTGGAGCTGCGGGTGGACCCGCCCCCCGACGGCGCGCCGCTGGAAACGGACCCCCGCAAGGTGCGGCAGATCCTGATCAACCTGCTCGGCAACGCGGCCAAGTTCACCGACCGGGGCTCGATCTCCTTCCGCACCCGCCGCGAGGACGGACGGCTGGTCTTCGAGGTGGGCGACACCGGGGTGGGGATCTCGCCCGAGCACCTGGAGCGGATCTTCGAGCCCTTCTGGCAGGCGGACGCCTCCACCACCTCCCGCCCCGGCGGGACCGGGCTGGGGCTCAGCGTAACCCGCGACCTGGCGCGCCTCCTGGGCGGCGACGTGGAGGCCCGCAGCGAGCCCGGCCGGGGGAGCGTGTTCACGGTGCGCCTCCCCCTCTCGCCGCCCGGCCCCGGGGAGGAGCCATCCGTTCCCGCGGCCTGATCCTTGAAATGCGGCCGGCAGGATCCAGCTTCGCTCACACTCCATCCGAGGCGGAGGGGAAAGGACGACGAGGGGAATGCCATCGAAGAAGCGCAGCGGTCGTGAAGGGCACCTGCTGGTGATCGGGGGTGCGGAGGACCCGGACGAGAACGAGATGGTCATCCTCCCCCGCCTGGTGGAGATGGCGGGCGGAAAGGAGGCACGCATCATCGTCTGCTCCTCCCCCTCCGAGAACCCGGAGGACAAGGTGCGGGTGTACGGCGACCTGTTCGAGAAGATCGGAGTCGCGGAGGTGTACGGGGCGGCCATCGCCGACCGCGCCGAGGCGGACACCCCGGAGAACCTGGAGGCGGTGGAGCGGGCCACGGCGGTCTTCTTCACCGGGGGCGACCAGCTCCGCCTGACCTCGCTGATCGCCGGGACCGACTTCTCGGAGCGGATCCGGGAGCGGGTCTACGGCGACGGGCTGGTGGTGGCCGGGACCAGCGCCGGCGCCGCCGCCATGAGCAGCGTGATGATCATCGGCGGGCGGAACGAGGGGACGGTGCGGCGCGAGGACG
>JAFAYN010000586.1 GCA_019240375.1 Gemmatimonadota bacterium | reverse complement strand
TCGGTGGCGTGGAAGATACCTTCCGCCCCCGCCTCAATCAACTCGGACACGATCAGGGCCAGCGAGCCGGCCCACGTGGGCCGCCCGACCTGATCCGCCACCACGTCCAGGGCGCCCTTCTCGCGCGCAAGCCGGGCGACGGTGTGGACGAAGTTGGCGCCGCCCGCGCCGTACAGCCAGCTGGTGCGCACCACCAGGGCCCGGCCGGTGTCGAGGGCGGCGCGCTCTCCCGCCAGCTTAGAGCGGCCGTACGCGTTCACCGGCGACGGCGGGTCGCCCGGCGCGTAGGGCGTGCGCGATTCTCCCGAGAAAACGTAGTCGGTGCTCGGATAGACGAGAAGGGCGCCGGTCCGGTCACATGCTTGGGCCAGGTTGCGGGTCCCCAGCGAGTTGACGCACGTCGCCGCCGCCTCTTCCTCTTCCGCGCGGTCCACGCCGGTGTAGGCCGCGCACTGCACCACCACGGCGGGGCGCGCCCCCTCGACGTACTCCCGGACGGCGGCCTCGTCCGTGACGTCCAGCCGCTCCCGCGGGAGCGCGAGCACCTGGTGCCCCCGCCGCTCCATCTCCCCCACCACGTCCCGGGCCAGCATCCCACCGGCGCCGGTGACCATGACCTTCACCGAGGTCCCCGCGCGAACTGCCGTGCGTAGTAGGTGATGATACGGTCCGCGCCCGCGCGCCGGATTCCCAGCAGCACCTCGCGCATCGCCCGGTCCCCGTCCAGCCACCCGCGCTCCGCGGCCGCCATCACCATCGAGTACTCCCCCGACACGTGGTAGGCGAACACGGGACACTCCACCTCGTCGCGCACTCCGCGGATGACGTCGAGGTAGGCCGCGGCGGGCTTGACCATCACCATGTCGGCGCCCTCCTCCACGTCCAGGAGGGTCTCGCGGATCGCCTCGCGGGCGTTCCCCGGGTCCATCTGGTACGAGCGCCGGTCGCCGAACTGCGGCGTGCTCTCGGCGGCGTCGCGGAACGGGCCGTAGAAGGCGGAGGCGAACTTGGCCGAGTACGCCAGGATCGGGACCTCCGCGAAGCCGGCCTCGTCGAGCGCAGTGCGGATCGACCCCACCCGCCCGTCCATCATGTCCGACGGGGCGACGACGTCCGCACCCGCCGCGGCGTGCGAGACCGCCATCCGCGCCAGGTACGGGAGGGTGGCGTCGTTGTCGACGTCCTGGCCCTGGAGCACGCCGCAGTGGCCGTGCGAGGTGTACTCGCAGAGGCACACGTCGGTGATGACGATCAGCTCGGAAAAGGCGCGCTTCAGCGCGCGGACGGCCTGCTGCACCACCCCGTCGTCGGCGTAGCCGGACGAGCCCGTCTCGTCCTTGCTGTCAGGGATCCCGAACAGGAGGACCGCCGGGATGCCGAGCCCCAGCGCCTCTTCCGCGTCGCGCAGCAGCTCGTCCACGGAGGTCTGGTCCACCCCGGGCATCGAAACGACGGGACGGCGGACGCCGGTCCCGGGGACCACGAACAGCGGGAGCACCAGGTCGGAGGGGGAAACCGTGGTCTCGCGGACCAGGGAGCGCATCGATTCCGTGCGGCGCAGCCGCCGGGGACGTGATATCGGGTAAACGGACATCTTCGATCTCAGAACAGTACGGAAGCCATCGCCAGGAGGTGCTGCTCCGACCAGCCGGAGCCGCCCTCGTGGTACACGGAAAGCTGCAGCTCGGAGCGCGGGGCGACCCGCCAGGCCGCCCTCAGGTCCGCGCCGCTGCTCCGCCCCAGCCGGCCGGGGACGTACAGCCCGTCGCGGCCACGGTCGCGGGTGAAGAGGCGCCCGTCCAGCCGGAGGCGCGCGTCGTCCAGCTCGGAGCGGGCGAACACGAGGAGCTGCCCCCCTTCGCCGCCCATGGGGTGCCCAAGCGGGAGGTCGCCGGAAGCCCAGTCGCCGCGGAAGGTGGCGTGCCGGTACCAGGGAGGGTTCTTGAAGCTCCGGTGGGGGAAGGAGGTCCCCTCCACCCCGACCGAGAGCTGGGGAAGCCCCGGGACCGCGGGAACGGCGATCCCGCCGATCAGCGCCGGCTCGCGGTGCCAGGCGCCCGAAGCGTCGTCCGCTCCCCACTCGAAGTACAGGGTGAGGGGGAGGAGTTCCTCCGTGGGCGCGCGGAGGCGGAAGTCCACCGACACCACCTGGTTTTCGAAGCCGTACCCCTTGATCCCCCCCACCAGCATCCGCGCGATGTTCTCCAGGTTGGTCGCGCCCATCGCGCTGTCGCCACCGAACATGGAGCCGCGCTGGATGCCGAGCGTGAACCGCGGGTGGGGACGGATCGTTCCCCGCGCGCCCCAGAGGTACGGGTCCCCCGGGTGCCGCTCCTCGTGCAGGCGCGTCGCGAAGGTCTGGAAGGTGGTCGGCCCCAGGTACCGGAGAAAGCTCGGCAGGGTGAAGGGGCGGGTGGTCTGGAACTCGATCCGGTCGAGCGTCCCCAGCCCCGAGTAGACCACGCTCCCGCCCACCTCGTTCCCGTACACCACCTGGCCGCGTCCGACCGAAAGCTCGGCCGGGCCCCACCCCGCGATCAGGTCTGCCCGGGCGAGCCGCACCCCCTCGGTGCCGACCTCCGGCACCGCGAACAACTGCACGCCGGGGACGAGCGACGCCGCCAGGGACGCCGTAGCGAGCCCCTCCGAGATGTCCGGGCGCGGAGTCGCCCCCGTGCGCCGCACGTCCACGTCGATCCCCCGCCCCGGCGCCGCGAAGCCGTAGCGCCCGCGGAACCCCGCCCCGGCGGAGCTTCCCAGCAGGCGCGGCCCCCCACGGGCCCCCGGCGTGTCGTCCGCTTCCGGGAACTCCTCCACGAACCGCTCGTACCAGGCGCGGGTCAGCGCCGCGAGCCGCGGGTTCTCCAGGGGTGCGCGCTCGGCCGCTTCGCGCAGGGCGGCGGCGACCGCCATCCGGGGGACCGAGCCCTGCGCCGGCTGGTAGCGGGCCACCAGCCCCAGCGCCTCGGCGCGGGCCGCGGCCTGGACTGCCCAGTGGTCGGACGCGAGCGGCGGCGAGGCGAGCGGCCCACGCGCGCGGAGCTGGACGGCGGTGTCCGCCGCGACCGCAGCCACGGTGCTGTCCTGGGCCATGGCCGACCCGGGGAGCGCAGGCAGGGCCAGCAGCCCGGCCAGGAGCACTTTCCCGATGCGCGAAGAGAGCGTACCGCTCACCGGCCGCTCCCCTCGTAGTGCCCGCGGATCGCCCCGATCAGCCCCGGGATGGTGTGCTCCGCAGCCTCCACGTGCACGGGGAGCCCCAGCTCGCGCGCCGTCGCGGAGGTGATCGGACCAATCGAGGCGACCTCCGCCCGACCGATCCCGGTGCCCAGCACGTCCACGAAGTTCCGCGCGGTCGAGCTGGCGGTGAAGGTGACCAGGTCGATCTCGTCCGCCAGCAGGTGGGACCGCAGCGATTCCGCCGCGGCGCCGTCCGCCACGGTCCGGTACGCCACCACCTCCACCACCTCCGCACCCAGCTCGCGCAGCGACTCCGGGAGCACCGAGCGCGCCTCTTCCGCGCGGGGGAGAAGGATGCGGCTCCCGCGCAGGTCACCCTCGCGCATGAAGGCCTCCACCACCGACTCCGCCACGAAGCGCTCGGGGATCAGGTCCGCGTGAACGCCCTCCATCTCCATCGCCGCGGCGGTCGCCGGCCCGATGGCGCACAGCGACACCCCCGCCAGCGAGCGCGTGTCGCGCCCCGCGGCACCCAGCGCGTTCCAGAAGCGGCTCACCCCGTTCACGCTGGTGAGGACGATCCAGTCGAAGCGGTCGGCCTGCGCGGCGGCGTCCCGCAGCGGCTCCGGGTCCAGCGGGTCCACGATGCGGATGGTGGGGAACTGCACCACCTCGGCGCCGAGCCCCTCCAGCATCCGGGCGAAGTCGCTCGCCTGGGCGCGCGCCCGCGTCACCACGATCCGCCGGCCGAACAGGGGGCGCGACTCCAGCC
>JAFAYN010000563.1 GCA_019240375.1 Gemmatimonadota bacterium | reverse complement strand
CGGACCAGCGCCGGGTCGTACCGGAAGCGCTTGGTGCGCATGTACACCCACGCCACCGGGAGCACCAGCGAGAGCGCCCCCAGGATCACCAGCACCGTGGCGATGGCCCGGTCCATGGTGGCGTACAGGACCGGCTCCACCGAGGTGACGCCCTCCACCCGGGTGGCGCTCAGCACCTCCCCCGCGTGCCGGGAGATGTCCGGGAGGACCGCCGGCTCCACCAGTGCCTCGCGCACGCGCGGGACGTAGGTGACCAGGAGCGTGTCCACCACGGCCAGGATCACGTAGTACGCCAGGAGCATCAGGAACGGGAACCTGCGCAGCCCGTCCACCCCCCTCTGCGCGAAGTTCCGCTGCTGCGCCGGAGGCCGGGGGGGCGCGGGAGGAAGGTGGCGCTCCGATCCGGCCGACGACGGGAACTGGACCGCGCCCGTTCCGGCGAGAAGGGTTTCCGATTCTCCTGAAGGTATGCCTGGATCTGGGCGCATCGACTCCATTCCGTTCCGACCCGCGTGGATCGTCGTGTCCGTACGTGCCTCCCACCGGAAGTGGCGCCACGGTGCGCCTTTCCCGGGCAAAGGACACTGCGAACCCGGGTACAAGCAGGATCCACGCCGCGGCGTTGCAGGTGCCGCGCCGCAAAACGAGAATCCCCACCCGTACGAGGAGTGGGGATTCGACGAGCCCGTAGCGGAAGCGGATCACCAGAGCCGCTGGATCGGATAGGAATCGAAAGCACCGTCGGCGCTGACCACCGGCAGTCCCTCCAGGAGGGCCTGGGCGATGATGAGCCGGTCGAAGGGATCCCGGTGGTGCAGGGGGAGCCGAGCGGTTTCCAGCGCGTGGGGGAGAGCGATGGGGAGGAGGTCGATCCGGTTCCGGGTGAGCTGCTCCGGGATGAACTGCTCCAGCGGTGTAGGGATGGGGAGGCGGCCGATCCCGACCTTGATGGCGATCTCCCAGACACTCGCCAGGCTGAGGAGCAGCTGGTTGCCCCCGCTGCGAAGCTCCCGGTCGGCGGAGGGGCTGAGCTTCGGGTCGGCGGTGATGAACCAGAGGAAGCTGTGGGTGTCGAGGAGCAGCCGCATGAGGCTACATGTACTCCCGGAAGTCTTCCAACGGCGCGTCGAAGTCCTCCGGCACGGTGAAGAGACCCTTCGCGCTTCCCGGAACCCGGTCCTGCGTGGTGGGGAGCACGGGGACGATGCGGGCGATCGGCTCCCCGTTCCGGGTGATGACGATCTCCATCCCGTCCCCGACCTCCTGGACCAGCTTCGACAGCTGGGATTCGGCTTCGCTGAGCTCGATGGCGAGCTTTACCACGGGCGCCTCCTCGTGCGGGTGATCCTCGAATATACCATCGCGGCAGGCGAGATCCAGACCGGGAGGAGGCCTCACCTCCTGTATTTCCCCCAGCCGTCCGGGTATCTTGGAGATCAGCGGAGATCCCTCCGCCCTGGTGGTCCCGCTTCACGATTCCGCATGACCCGGTCCCCGGCGACAGATTCCCCGGACTCCGCCCCTGTCATCCAGCGCCGCGTCCTGCACGTGGACGTGGACGCGATGTTCGTGCAGTGCGCGATCATGGCCGACCCGGCGGGGCTGGCCGACCGGCCGCTGATCCTGGTGGGCGGGCGCCCGGAGCAGCGCGGCGTGGTGGCCTCGGCCAGCTACGGGTGCCGCGCGTACGGGGTGCGCAGCGCGATGCCCATGGCCACGGCGCTCCGCCTGTGCCCGGAGGCGACGGTGGTCCCGGTCGCGCGGGAGATGGTGCGCGCCAAGAGCCGCGAGCTGCGCCAGGTGCTGGAGGCGTGGGCACCGGTGGCCGCCATGGCCTCGGTGGACGAGGCGTACCTCGACCTCACCGGGACGGAAGCGCTCTACCGGCACGAGCCGCTGGAGGGGACGGCGCGGCGCATCCAGCGCGACGTGAAGCTCCGCACCGCGCTGGACGTGTCCATCGGCGGCGGCTCCAACCGGCTGGTGGCGAAGCTGGCGACCTCGTTCGCCAAGCCGCGCGGGGTGTTCATCGTGCCGGCGGGCGGGGAGGAGGAGTTCGTGGGAGGGCTGGAGATCGGCGACCTGATCGGGGTGGGTCCGTCGCTGCGGGAGGAGCTGCGCGGCCGCGGCGTCTCGTCCATGCACTCCCTCCGCGCGCTGGACGTGTCTACCCTGGCCGGGTGGTGGGGCGAGGACCGGGCGCGCTGGCTCTGGCGCCGCTGCCGGGGGATCGACACCACCCCCGTGGCCGAGGACGACGTCACCAGGAGCGTGTCCAGCGAGACCACCTTTCCCCGCGACGTGCGGGAGCTGGAAGGGCTGGAGGAGGCGCTCCTGGCCCAGACGGTGGACGCCGCGGGGTCGCTGCGGAAGAAGGGGCTATACGCGCGGACCATCACGGTGAAGCTGCGCGACGCCGACTTCCGCGACCGCTCCCGGAGCCGCACCCTGGACGAGGCGGTGCAGACCGAGCGGGCGATCTTCCGCGTCGCGCGGGAACTGCTCCGCGACCTGCGCCGCCAGCGCGACACCCCCGCGCGGCTGATCGGAGTGGGGCTCACCAACCTGTCCGAAACGGGGGAGAGCGCGCAGGGGGTGCTGCTGGACGTGGCGCCGCCGGTGGAGAGCGAGCGCGACCGCGCCGTGGCGCGGGCGGCCGACCGGCTGCGGGCCAAGTTCGGGAGCGCGGCCCTCCAGCCGGGACGGCTGGTCCGCCCCTCCCGCGAAGAGCCGTAGCCGGCGCGGCCGCGCCGGACGGAAAAGGGCCGCCCCGGGATCTCCCGGAGCGGCCCTTTCGCCTTGTTTCCATCACCGCCGCGCGGTCAGCCGCCGGAGGTGTGCACGACGATCACACCGTGCGTGACTCCCTGCCCGAAGCGGAGCGTGGCCGCGGCCGGGTCCAGGTACTCGATGGACTGGATCGTGGCCGCCTGGACCTGTCGAAGCGACTCGATCCCCCCGAGGAGGGCCCCGTCCATGTACACCTTGAGCATGGTCGCGCCCTCCTGGACAAAGGCTTCCTGGTCGCTGATCGACTGGCCGGTGGCGCCCTCGCGCATGCGCTGGACGCCCCGGTCCTGCAGCCAGAGCGGACGGAGCGACTGAATCACCTGCAGGGCGTTGGTGGCGCCGGCCCGGACGATCTCCTGGTGCCCGATCGGAGCGTTCTTCCCGGTCGCCCCCGGGGCGGCGGAGCGCGTCGCCACGTCCCCGCCGCCGGGGAGGGCCGGGGGGGCCGGGATCCCCATGTCTTCCCCGGGCCTCGCCCCGATCAGCAGCCCGACCAGCGCCCCCAACCCGGCGCCGCCGCCGGTGTACAGCGCCCGCTGGCTGGAAAACTCGGAGTTGTTCTGCTTGTCCCAGTCGCTGTACTTCACCTGCGAGGCGAAGTAGCCGACCCCCGACCCCACCACCGCTCCCCCGAGCACGTGCAGCACGCGACGTCCCAGGCTGGCGTGCTTCGTCTGCGCCGCCGGCGCCGCCGCGAGCGGGAGCCGCGGAGCCGGGAGGGGGCTCGCGGCGGGCTGCTCCACGCGGAAGGCGCTCCAGGCCGCTCCCCGGGGGGCCTGTTGCGCGGCGACCGGGGCGTGGCTGGCGGCCAGGGCGACGATCAGGAGGGGGACTGCGGTCCGGGCGGTGGTTCTCGACATGCAGCGTATCGGGAAAGGGTGGGTTCGTGGAATGGCGGTGCCGCGGGCGGGAGGCCCGTCTGCGCACCACCCGGGTTACAGCTCCCGGGGCTTCATCGTTGGGTGCGTATACCCGTCCGCACGCCTATGTTCCACCCGGACGTCCCGGACCGCGCCGCGGTCGCGGATCCATCGGTCACGGCCATCGGGGGAGAT
>JAFAYN010000534.1 GCA_019240375.1 Gemmatimonadota bacterium | reverse complement strand
TCTTCCACCCCCCCGCACACCACCGCACGCACGGCGCGCTCCCCCTCCTCCTGGCGGGGACGCTGGCCGCCTCGCCCGCCAGCGCGCAGCTCACCCTCCGCCTCACCGGGGTCCCCGCCGGCACCCCCACCGGCGCGGCCATCTACGTGGCGGGGAGCTTCAACGGCTGGAACCCCGCCTCCCCGGACTACCGGCTGACCGAGCGGGACGGCCACTACTCCCTGACCCTCCCCGACGAGGTGCGGGGGCCGGTGGAGTTCAAGTTCACCCTGGGCTCGTGGGACACCGCCGAGGCGGACTCCTCCGGGCGCGACGTCGCCAACCGCGTCTTCCTGGTCCCCGCCTCCGGGGGGGCGACCTACACGGGCGCGGTGGCGGCGTGGGTGGACACGAAGACGCGCCCGCGCCCGGCCTCGACCGCCTCCCCGTCGGTGTCCGTGCTGGACACCGCCTTCGCCGTCCCGCAGCTCGGGCGCACGCGGCGGGTCTGGCTCTACCTCCCGCCCGACTACGCCACATCCGGCCGGCGCTACCCCGTGCTCTACATGCACGACGGGCAGAACCTGTTCGACGCGGCCACCGCCTTCGCCGGGGAGTGGGGGGTGGACGAGTCGCTGGACTCGCTGCACGCCGCGGGCGACCCGGGGGTGATCGTGGTGGCGGTGGACAACGGCGGCCAGAAGCGGCTGGACGAGTACTCCCCCTGGAAGAACGCGCGGCTCGGCGGCGGGGAGGGCGAGGCGTACGTGGACTTCCTCGCCGGGACGCTGAAGCCGTACGTGGACGCGCACTACCGCACCCTCGCCGATCCGGCGCACACAGGGATCATGGGGTCGAGCATGGGCGGGCTGATCTCGCTGTACGCCGGGCTCCGCCACCCGGAGGTGTTCGGCCGGGTGGGGGTGTTCTCGCCCGCGCTCTGGTTCGCGCCGGAGGTGTACGCCTTCGCCCGCGCCGCCGACGCGCGCGGCCCCCGTCCGCGCTTCTACTTCGTCACCGGGGCGCAGGAGGGGAACACGCCCGAGGCGTACGTCCGCGACCAGGCGCGGATGGTGGAGACGCTCACGGTGGCCGGCTTCCGCGACGGGACCGAGGTGACGGCCGCGGTCCGCCCCGACGGAAAGCACGCCGAGTGGTTCTGGCGGCGCGAGTTCCCGGCCGCCTACCGCTGGCTCTTCGACGACCCACACACGCCCACGACGACACCATGAAGCGCACCCTCGCCCTCGCTTCGCTCGCGGCCGCGCTTCTGGCCCGGGGCGCCCCCGCCGCGGCGCAGGCCACCCCCGCGGCGGACCCTTCCGCCTGGCGTCACGGCGGCGTCTGCTACGAGGTCTTCGTCCGCTCGTTCCAGGACAGCGACGGGGACGGGATCGGCGACCTGAACGGGCTGACGCGGAAGCTGGACTACATCAACGACGGCGACCCCGCGTCGCAGAGGGACCTGGGCGCGAACTGCATCTGGCTGATGCCGGTGGCCGAGTCGCCCAGCTACCACGGCTACGACGTGTCCGACTACTACCGCGTGGAGCGGGACTACGGCACCGCCGACGACTTCAAGCGGATGGTGGCCGAGGCGCACCGCCGCGGGATCCGCGTGCTGGTGGACATGGTGCTGAACCACGCCTCCAGCGAGCACCCGTACTTCCAGGCCGCGCTGCGCGACACGGCCTCGCCCTACCGGAGCTGGTTCCGCTGGTCGCCGACCCCGCTGGGGAAGGGGCCGTGGGGCGGGGACGCCTGGCGCCGCTCGCCGGTGCGCGACGAGTACTACTACGCGGTGTTCTGGGAGGGGATGCCCGACCTCAACTACGACACCCCCGCCGTGCGCGAGGAGGCGAAGAAGGTCGCCACCTTCTGGCTGACGGAGATGGGGGTGGACGGCTTCCGCCTGGACGCCGTCCCTTACCTGGTGGAGGAGGGGACGCAGCTCGCCGGGACGCGCGGGACCCACGAGCTGCTGCGCGAATACCAGGCGCACCTGCGGAGCGTGAACCCCGCCGTCTTCACGGTGGGCGAGGTGTGGGACAGCGCGGGCGCCATGCTCACCTACTACCCGGACCAGCTCGACTCGTACTTCCCCTTCGAACTTTCCGACTCGCTGCTGAGCGCGGTGAAGCACGGCTCGGCCCGGGGGCTGCTGACGGGGTACCTGCGGCTGCAGGGGCGTGTCCCGCAGGACCGCTTCTCCCCCTTCCTGCGCAACCACGACCAGACCCGCACCCTGACCGAGCTGGGCGGCGACGCGCGGCGGGCGCGGGTTGCCGCCACCCTCCTGCTCACCCTCCCCGGGGTCCCGTTCGTGTACTACGGCGAGGAGATCGGGATGACGGGGGACAAGCCCGACGAGCGCCTCCGTACCCCGATGCAGTGGGGTCGCGGCCCCGGCGTCGGGTTCACCACCGGCACCCCGTGGGAAGCGGCGCAGGCCGACTCGGCCGTCACCAACGTGGCGGCGCAGGACGCCGACCCCGGCTCTCTCCTCAACCTGTACCGCCGGCTCATCCACCTCCGCGCCCGCACCCCGGCGCTGGCCTCCGGCGAGCTGGTTCCGCTCACGGCCGCCAACGGCGCCGTGGCGGCGTACCTCCGGCGCGACGGCGACCGGGTGGCGCTGGTGGTCGCCAACCTGGGCGCCGCCCCGCTCACGGGCGTCGCGCTCTCGTCGGCGGCGGGGGCGCTCCCGGCGGGGCGCTACGCGCCGACGGCGCTGGTGGGCGGGGGGAGTCCCGCCGCGCTCACGGTGGGCGCCGACGGCCGCGTCCGCGGCTACGTCCCCTTCCGCGCGCTGGGGCCGCTGGAGGCCCACGTCGTCGGCCTCGCTCGCGCCCGCCGGTAAAGGAAGCCACCCGTCCCGACCAACCGGAGAACCGAAGTGACGAAGAAACCGCGTCTCACCCCGATGCAGCTGTTCAACATGAGCTTCGGCTTCCTCGGCATCCAGTTCGGGTGGGGGCTGCAGCTCGCCAACATGTCGGCCGTGTACGAGCGGCTGGGGGCGAAGCCGGACCAGGTCCCCCTCCTCTGGCTGGCGGCGCCGGTGACGGGGCTGCTGGTGCAGCCGGTGATCGGGGCGCTGAGCGACCGCACCTGGGGACCGCTGGGGCGGCGGCGTCCGTACTTCCTGGCGGGCGCCATCCTGGCCTCCATCGCCCTCTTCTTCATGCCGACCTCCAGCTCGCTCTGGATGGCGGCGACGCTGCTCTGGATCCTGGACGCCTCCATCAACGTCTCCATGGAGCCGTTCCGGGCCTTCGTGGCCGACAAGCTGGACGTGAGCCAGCGCACCTCCGGCTTCGTGATGCAGTCGTTCTTCATCGGGGTGGGAGCCAGCCTGGCGAACGCACTCCCCTTCGTGCTCCGCTGGGCGGGGGTGACGGGGAACACCGCGAGCGGGATTCCGCTGACGCTGAAGTACTCGTTCCAGGCCGGCGCCGCCGCCTTCCTGCTGGCGGTGCTGTGGACGGTGTTCACCACCACCGAGTTCCCGCCGGAGGACGCCGCGGCCCTGGACCGCGCGGGACGCGGCCGCGGCGGGATGGGCGCGCTCTTCGGGGAGATCGGCACGGCCGTCCGCGAGATACCCACCACCATGCGGCAGCTCGCGGTGGTGCAGTTCGTCACCTGGCTGGGGCTCTTCTGCATGTGGCTCTTCTTCGTGCCGACGGTGGCGCGGCACGTGTTCGGCGCCACCGACGCGAGCAGTGAGCTGTACGCGCGCGGGATCGAGTGGGGCGGCCTCACCTTCGCGTTCTACTCCATCACCTGCTTCGTCGTCGCCTTCGCGCTCCCGCCGCTCGCCCGCGCCACCAGCCGGCGGGCAACGCACGCGATGGCGCTGGTGTGCGGCGCCGCCGGGCTGCTCAGCGTGTACCTGATCCACGACCCGTACCTGCTGCTGTTGACCATGGTGGGGGTGGGGATCGCGTGGGCCTCCATCCTGTCCATGCCGTACGCCATCCTTTCCGGGTCGCTCCCGGCGGAGCGGATGGGCGTGTACATGGGGATCTTCAACTTCTTCATCGTGATCCCCGAGATCCTCGCCTCGCTGACCTTCGGTCCGGTCATCCGCACCTTCTTCGGCCAGGACAACCCCGACGCGCCGCTGTACATGGTGATGCTCGGCGGGGTGTGCATGCTGGTGGCCGCCGCGCTGGCGATGCGCGTGCGCGACGAGGGGGAGCCCGTCCCGGTGGCGGTCCTGGTCGGCGCCGACGAGCACGAGCCGCTGACCGTGCAGGGGTCGGCGCAGCCGGTCCCCAGCAGCGGCCCCGTAGACGCATGAGAGGAGCCCTCCTCCCCCTGGCCGCCGCCCTCGCGCTCGCCGCGTGCACGGGCGCCCCGCCGCCCGCCGCCGGTGCGCCCGCGGTCTCCACGCGCGCCGGGGCCGGCGTCGACCACCCGGCGTGGTCGCGGCGGGCGGTGATCTACGAGGTGAACGTGCGGCAGTACACCCCCGAGGGGACCTTCGCGGCGCTCCAGCGGCACCTCCCCCGGCTGCGGGCGCTGGGGGTGGACGTGCTCTGGCTGATGCCGGTGCAGCCGATCGGCCGGGTGAACCGCAAGGGAGGGCTGGGGAGCCCCTACTCGGTGGCCGACTACACCGCCGTCAACCCCGAGTACGGGACCGAGGCCGATTTCCGGCGCTTCGTGGACGCCGCCCACGCGCAGGGGATGAAGGTGATCCTGGACTGGGTGGCAAACCACACGGCGTACGACCACCCCTGGATCGCGGCCCACCCGGAGTGGTACGAGCACCGGGCGGACGGCACCATCATGAACGCCCGCGACAACGAGGGGCGCGAGACCGACTGGACCGACGTGGCCGAGCTGGACTACCGCAGCGTGGCGATGCGCCGGGCGATGATCGGCGACATGCGCTGGTGGCTGGAGCGGATGGGGATCGACGGCTTCCGCTGCGACGTGGCCGGCGGGGTGCCGATGGACTTCTGGGTCACGGCCCGCGCCGAGCTGCGGCGGGCCCGCCCGGGGCTGTTCATGCTGGCCGAGGCGGAGGACCCGGGGATGCACGCCGCCTTCGACATGACCTACGGGTGGGAGCTGCACCACCTGCTCAACGAGATCGCGCAGGGGAAGCGGACGACGGCCGAGCTGGACCGCTACTTCGCGCGGCAGGACAGCGCGTACGGTCCGGACGCCTACCGGATGTACTTCACCAGCAACCACGACGAGAACAGCTGGAACGGGACGGAGTTCGAGCGGATGGGCGCCGGCCACCTCCCCGCCTTCGTGCTCAGCGCGACGGCGCAGGGCTCCATGCCGCTGCTCTACACCGGGCAGGAGGCGAGCCTGCGCAGGCGGCTGCGCTTCTTCGAAAAGGACACGGTGGACTGGAACGGCCCCTCGCTCGCGTCCTTCTACACGGCGATGTTCGACCTCAAGCACCGCAACCCGGCGCTGGCGAACGGGGCGTGGGGCGGCCCGCAGGTGGCGCTCGCCACCGACGGCGGCTCGCGCGTGTACGCCTTCACCCGGACGCGCGGGGCCAACACCGTGCTGGTGGCCGTCAACTTCGGCGACGCGCCGGTGCGGGTGGCGTACCGGGGGCTGGCGCAGCCGGGGGCTTACACGGACTGGTTCGGCAGGGCGCGGCTCTCCCTCGGCGCGGCGGGGAGCCTGGAGATCCCCGCGCACGGCTACCGCGTGCTGGTGCGGTGACGCCGGGGCGGGGTACGGAAATACGCGAGGGGCCTCACCGGTTGGTGGGGCCCCTCGCGCTTCCTGTCTTCCTTTCCGGGCACGCCCGGACATCCTCCGTCTACCCGAAGATCTGGTCCACCAGCGCCTGGCGCGTTTCCGCGTCGTGGGTGGTCGCCGCCGGGTCGAAGGCAACGGCCGGCTGGTCCGACGCCGTGTTCGGGACTTCCAGCCCGAACAGGGAGGGGTCGAAGATCCGGGCGATCTGCATCAGCCGGTTCTCCATCTCCGTGAGGATGCTGGAGGCGTAGTTGAGCTGCTGGGTGGTGATGTCCTGGAACTGCAGGTGTCCCATCAGCCCGAACAGCTCGTCCCGCATCGTCTGCCGCACCTCGCCCGAGCGCCCGGTGTCACCCTCGGCCTCGGCGCTCTCCAGCTCGTCCACCATGGCGATGGCGCGGTCCAGCCCGTCCAGGATGTCCGTCGCCGCCAGCTCGGTGGCCGACGAGACTTCCTTGAGCTTGGCGCTGGTCAGGTGCAGCTTCTCCACCGCGGTGTGCTCCAGCGCGGTGCGGCTCTGCCGCAGCGTCTGCAGCGCGCCGTTGATCTCGGTGTACGCGCGGAGGAGGAGGGCGGGGAGGCCCGCCAGTCCGGCGTTCACGTCCGCCCCGGCATCGTCGGGGCCGTTCTGGGTACGGAGCTCCGCAAGGGCGGTGTCCACCAGCCTGAGGCTGGCTTCCGAGTCGTACAGAAGCTCCTTCGCGACTCTGGTAGCCATCACGGTCAGGCCGCTCCCACGGCGGAAAGGACGGTGTCGATCTTCTCCTTCAGCACCTGGGGCGTGAAGGGCTTCACGATGTAGTTGTTCACACCGGCCTCGATCGCGGCGATGATGTCCTCGCGCACGCTCCGGGTGGTGACCATCAGGATCGGCACGTTGGCGCCGTCCGCGCGGGCACGGAGGGCCCGGGCCAGGTCCAGCCCGCTCATGTTGGGCATGTTCCAGTCGGTGATCACGAAGGACACCGACGGGTCGAACCGGTCGACCGCTTCCTGTCCGTCACCGGCTTCGACGGTGTCGTTGAAGCCGATGCGCTGCAGGGAGTTGATGACGATGCGCCGCATGGTGGCGGAGTCGTCGACTACGAGGAACTTCATCTGGGCAGCTCCGGGAGTTGGATACGTGGGCGCTAGAGGTCGCCGCTCTCGAGGATCCGCTGCGCGACGGCGTCCGCCAGCTCCGGCGAATCGTAGACACCGTCCTGGATCCGCTGGCGCAGCTGCGCGATCCGCTCGGGGGTCAGCTCCTCCGCTCCGGGCTCGTCCAGCCGCGCCGCCAGGGCGCGCGCTTCGGGCGAGAGCTCGATTCGGTCGGTGCGCCCGGCCTGTGCGGCGGGCGCGGATTCGCTCCCGGCGTGGGCCGGGGCGGACGGGGCGTTGCGCACCGCTTCGGGGCGCGTGACTTCGGGGGTCTTGTTCTCGATTCGCATAGGTTTCTCCTCCTACACCAGTTATCGGCATTTCCCCTACAGGACTTTAACGCCGTCTCGACTCCGCTCAGCCCACCGCTTCGAAGCGCGCCGCCACGGGAATGCTCCGCCCCGCGTACCCCGCCAGCGCCCCGGAACCGGTTTCCAGGCGCTGCAGCTCGTCGGCGAGCTGGTCGCGCCGCTCGGCGATGCGGGCTTCGAGCATCCCGTTCCACCTGTGCAGGGCGAGTGCCGCTTCGCGGACGGCCGTCAGCCAGACGCCCGGGGAGGGACCCTCGCCCGCCAGCCGGGCCAGCAGGGGCGCGGCGATCTCCTGCACCGCGTCCCGCTCGTCCAGCGCGGCGAGCACGGCCGGGCCGTCGTCGCGCTCCAGGGCTTCCCAGGCGCGCTGCGACGACACGAGCATCCGCTCCAGAGCGGCGACCGCCGCCCGGTGCTCGGACGCCTCCCGCGCGGGGCTCATGAGGCGACGCTCTGCAGCCCCACGCCGGACGCCTGCGCGAACGCGTCGCGCAGGTCGGTGACCATGGCGGTGACCCGCCCCAGCCGCACGACGTCCGGGTGCAGCCCCAGGTCCACCAGCTCGGTGAAGAAGAAGGTGTACAGCGCGCTCAGGTTCTCCGCCACCTCGCCGCCCGCTTCGCGATCGAGCGTGGCGAGCAGCTCGGTGATCACCAGCCGCGCCCGGTCCAGGTGCGACGAGCGCAGCTCCGGGTTGTGGGCTTCCATGGCGATGTGCGTGCGGCGCAGCGCGACCAGGAGGTGGTCGTACAGCATCACCACGAGCTGACCGGGCGAGGCGGAAAGGACTTCCATCTCGCGGTACGTGCTGGCCTGGGTTGCGTAGCTCATGAGTTGGAGTAGCTGGGGAGAGCGGCGATCTGGCTGGTGAGCCAGGAGGTCTGCGACTGGATCTTGCTCATGGCCGATTCCATCGCGGTGAACTGCTTGGTCATGGCCTTGCGCCGGACGTCCAGCGTCTGCTGGATGGTGTCGATGCGCCGGTTCAGCGACTCGACGGAGACCGAGATCGAATCGCTCTGGGTGGCCGCCACCCCGCTCCCCGTCCGTACGATGGAGTCGGTGGCGCGTCCCAGCATCCCGCCGATTCCCAGGACGAACGAGACGCTCCCCGCGGCCCCGGTGGCGGCGCCGGTGTAGCGGACCGCGAGCCCCGCGGCCGGGGTGCCGGTGCCGCCGGTGAGCGTCTGCCCCTTCCCGGTGGCGGCCTTGCCGCCCAGCGTCCCCTGGACGTCGGTGCCGGCGTAGGCGGTGCTCTTGGTGAAGCCGAGCTGCGCCTCGTCGAAGCTCCCGGTCAGGGTGTAGCTGGCGGCGGAGCCGTACTCGGTCCCCTCGATACGCAGCTGCCCGCCGTCGTCCACGGCGGTGAGCTTCATTGAGGAGGCCGCGAAGGCGGTGTTGAGCCCGCCGACGATGTCGGTGACCGTCTTCCCCGAAAGGGCGAGGGTGGCCGTCTTCCCGGAAAGGGCGTCGGTCACGGTCAGGTCGTGCGCGCCCGAGTAGGCGCCCGCCAGCCCGCTCCCCGTGTGCCCGGCCTTCGTCGCCAGGGAGGTGACCTGCACGGCGTAGCTCCCCGGCTGGGTTGCGTCGCCCGACAGGACGTAGGAGATCTGTGCGCTGGTGGTGCTCCCGGCCGAGGAGAACGCCGCCTTGACGTTGGCGGGGTCGGCCTGCAGCGCCTTGCGCAGCGCCGCGTCGTCCACCTCCAGCGTCCCCGTCTTGGTGAGCGACACCCCCGCCACCGCGCCCCGGACGTACGGGTTGCCGGACGAGAGGCCGACCACGTCGGTCAGCAGGGCGCTCTTGATGGAGGCCAGCGCGCCGCGGAGCGCGCCGCTGGCCGCGAGCGCTCCGCTGGCGGAGGTCTGCTGCTGCGCCAGCTTGAGGACGTTGTTGTACTCGGTCGCCACGCTCCGGAAGGCGGAGACCGTGGCGTCCACGTCGCGGTCCACCGTCAGCGTGCCGAGGGTCCCCGGCTGCGCCTCCTGCAGGTTCAGCGTGACGCCGGCGATCGCGTCCGACACGCTGTTGGAGGAGCGCGTCACCAGCACGCCGTCCACCCGGATCCGCGCGTCGCCGCCGCGCGTCACCTCGCGGGCGAAGCCGCCGGTGGTGGCGCTGGCGCCGAAGGCGAGCGAGCCGCCCCCCTCGTTGTTGGCGGTCATGGACAGGGCCAGCCGCGACTCCCCCGAAGTGCCGTCGGTCAGGACGATGCGCCCGTCCACCACCGAGGCGGTGGCGGTGCGCGTCCCGGCTCCGAAGCCGTTGGTGGAGTTGTTGAGGAACGAGACCACGTCGCCCAGCGTGTCGCCGGGGCCCTGCACCGTGTAGGTGAGGTCCACGGCGGTGCCGTCGCCGCGGGAGCCGCGGAAGGTGAAGGTGTCGCCGGCCTGCACGCCCGCGCCCGCCCCGCCCGAAGTCAGGTCGGACAGGAGGGTGGCGGCGGTGGCGTTCCCGCCCGCTGCCTGGAGGGCGACGCCGCTCGAGACCGTCTGGGTCGCGGCGGCGCGTCCGCCCTTCACCAGCCCCAGCAGCTCCAGCGCGCGCTGCGAGTCGGCCGGGGTCCCGGAGGAGGGGGCCGCGTCGGCGGCGACGTTCCCGCCCACCACCAGGCGGTACCCCTTGGCGCTCCCCACCGTCTCCTCGCGCACCTCGGCGAAGCCGCCGGCGGCGTTGATCTGCTGGGCGACCGTGGTGAGGGAGTCGTGGGCGAAGTCCACCGTGATCCGCTTCCCGCCCACCACGATGGAGGTGTTGGCGGGCGGGGGGCTCACGCCCAGGAAGGTGGTGAGCGCGGCGGTGTTCGACGTCAGCCGGAAGGTCTGCGTGCGGCCGTCGCCGGTGCGGTTTGCCGCGACCGTCCCGTCCTGCAGCCCGAGCGCCTCCAGCGGGCGCGCCGTGGCCGAGTCCTCATTCACCAGCTGGATCCCGCCCGCGCCCGGCGTGTCGCTGGTGAGCACCAGGCGGTTGCGGTCCGGGGCGACGGAAACGATGGTGGCGACGACGT
>JAFAYN010000493.1 GCA_019240375.1 Gemmatimonadota bacterium | reverse complement strand
TGGACCTGCGCCCGGTGGACCTGGGGGCGGTGCTGGAGGAGGTGGCGGTGCTGCTGGAAAGCCAGGCCGAGGTCAAGGGGATCGCGCTGCGCGTGGAACCGTGCGATCAGGCGCTCCCCCTGGTGGAGGCCGACCTGCAGCGGCTGCGCCAGGTGCTCACCAACCTGGTCGGCAACGCCATCAAGTTCACCGACGAGGGCTCCGTCTGCATCGGGTGCGACCCCCGGCCGGACGGGACGGTGCTGGTGCGGGTGACGGACACGGGGATCGGGATCGCGCCGGAGGTGCTCCCCCTGGTGTTCACCGAGTTCTACCAGGCCGAGGGCGACCTGACGCGGCAGCACGGCGGGAGCGGGCTGGGGCTGGCGATCGCGCAGCGGCTCACCCGGCTGATGGGGGGCGAGATCCGGGCGGAAAGCCGGCTGGGGGAGGGATCGACCTTCGTGCTGACGCTGCGGCAGGCCGCCGCGGGGAGCGAGCGCCGGGTGGAGGACGTCGAGGCGCACAGCGCGCGGATGGTGGAGCTGGAGAGCACCCACCGCCAGCGCCCGGAAGCGCCGACCATGACGGTGATCGTCTACGCCGAGGAGCGGGAGGCGCTGGAGGCGCTCGCCCGGCGGGTGGAGCCGGAGGTCCGGCTGGTGTGGACGACGGAGGCGGACGAGGTGGTGAAGCTGGCCCGGGAGGAGGGCGCGGGGCTGGTGGTGCTGGACATCTCCAGCGCCAGCGGCGCGGCGTGGAAGGTGGCGCACGCGCTGCAGGACGCGCCGGAGCTGGCCCACACCGCGGTCCTCCTCCTCCCCCGCATCCCGTCGGTGGACCCGGAGGAGTCGGTGGGGATCGACCTGGGGTGGGTGTCGCTGGTCCCCAAGCCCTTCACCTCCGAGCAGCTCACCCGCGCCGTGGTCCAGGCCGCGCAGGGCGTCCGCGACCCGCGCCCGCACGATCCACCGGAGTCGTACCAGGTGCTGGTGGTGGACGACGACCCGGACTCGCGGCGGGTGGCGACCCGCTTCCTGGCCGACGCCAACGCCTCCGTGCGCGAGGCCGGCGACGGCGAGACGGCGCTGATCATGATGCGCCGCCACACCCCGGACGTGGTGGTGCTCGACCTGATGATGCCGGTGCTGGACGGGTTCGGGGTGCTGGCGACCATGCGTGGCGACCCGCTCCTGTCCAGGATCCCGGTGGTGGTGCTGTCGGCCAAGACGCTCACCCAGGCGGAGCGGGAGTTCCTGTCGCGCACCGCCGTCCGCGTCCTGCAGAAAGGGGAGCACCGCCTGGCCGACGTGGCGGCGCTGGTCCTCCGCGCCGCCGCCGGGGGGCGCGCCGCGGAGGTCGTCCCGATGGAAGGGGACGCCCCCGCGTAGCCCCCGCGCTACCGCCCGGCCGGGCCGTCCAGCTCCCGGATGGTCCGGGTGGAGGCGGGGCGCTCGGCCTGGAGGCGCTTCGCCACCTGCTCGGCCTGCGCCATCACCCGCAGCACGTTCTCGCCGGCCAGCTTGCGCAGCTCGGCGTCGCTCCAGCCGCGGCGCGCCAGCTCCGCGAAGAGCGCCGGGTAGGTGGAGACGTCCTCCAGCCCCACCACGTTGTCGGTGATCCCGTCGAAGTCGCTCCCGATCCCCACGTGGTCCACCCCCGCCACCCGGCGCACGTGCTCGATGTGGTCGGCCACCTGCGCGAGCGTCGCCTGCGGCATCGGGTGCGCGGCCCGCCACGCCTCCATCTCCCGCCGCGCGGCCTCCCTGTCGCCCGGGAAGCGCCGCCGGATGTCGGCGATGGCCTGCTCGCGCTGCTCCTGGTAGCTCGCCACCTCCTGCGAAACGAAGGAGGTCACGAAGGGGACCATCACCACGCCCCCGTTCTCCTTCAGGTGCACCAGGATGGAGTCGGGGACGTTGCGCGGGTGGTCCACCAGCGCGCGCGCCCCGGAGTGCGAGAAGATCACCGGCGCCTGGCTGACGCGGAGCGCGTCGCTCATGGTGCCGGGCGAGACGTGGGCCAGGTCCACCAGCATCCCCAGCCGGTTCATCTCCCGCACCACCTCCTCGCCGAAGGGGGTCAGCCCCCCGTGGCGCGCGCTGTCCAGCGCGGCGTCGGCCCAGTCGGTGGTGACGTTGTGGGTGAGCGTCATGTAGCGCACCCCCATCCCGTAGTAGTCGCGCAGCGCGCCCAGCGAGTTCTCGATGGCGTGCCCCCCCTCCATCCCCAGCACCGAGCCAAGCCGGTGCTGGCGGAAGCGGGTGCGCACGTCGGCCGCGGTGAGCGCCCAGGCCAGCCGGTCCGGGTAGCGCTCGATCACCTGCCGCGCGATGTCGATCTGCTCCAGCTGCACCCGCGCGTACCCCGGCGTCCCCGAGACGCGGCCGTTGGGAGCGTACGCCTCGTCCCGCGCTTCGCCGGGGATGTACACCGACCAGAACTGCGCCCCCAGCATCCCGCGCCGCAGCCGGTCGAGGTCGGTCATCCCCGGGGTGCGCTGGCGGAGGTCGTACGCCGGCACGTCGCCGGGGTGGACGCTGTCCTCGCGGATGCGCCAGGGGAGGTCGTTGTGGCCGTCGATCAGCGGCGTGCTCCGCAGCACGCGCTCGGCGCGAGCCAGGTACGGGTCGCGCGCGGCCTGCGCCCGCAGCGGCGCGCCCAGCGCGAGGGGGAGGACGGCCGCGGCCAGAGCGGCGCGGAGCGGGAGAGAGTGACGCATGGGCGGACCGGGTGCGGGAGAGATTCGGTTGGGAATGGGTTCCCGCACAGAATGGGGACCGCCGGGCTCCGGGGCAAGCGGAGCGGGGGCGGCGCGAACGGCTCCACGCGTGTATCTTTTCGGGCCCGCTGCTCTTCCATTCCCCCACGACGGAGCGTTTCCGTGCCACCGATCCGCAGCCGCCTCGTGCGCCCGCTCGCCCTCGCCGCCGCGCTCGCCCTCATGCTCTCCGCGCAGGGGGCTGCCGCGCAGGAGCTGCCGCGCACCCGCGCCCCACGACCGACGGTGCCGGAGATCTCCGCCTCCGACCTGATGTCGCGCCTGTACGCGCTGGCCGACGACTCCATGATGGGGCGCGGCGCCGGGACGGTGGGGAACTTCAGGGCGACCGCCTACGTGGCGGCGGAGTTCGCCCGGATGGGGCTGGAGCCGGCGGGGGAGAACGGGACCTACTTCCAGACCATCCCGCTCCGGGTGCGCACCCCCGACCCGGAGGGGAACAGCCTGTCCGCCGGAGGGACGCCGCTGGCGGTGTGGACCGACTTCGCCCCGCTCCCCTCGGTTCCCGGCTTCCTCCCGGTGAGCGTCGCCTTCTCGGCCGACGCCCTCCCGGTGGTCTACGGCGGGCAGCTCGGCGGGACGACGATCGCGCCGGAGCAGGCCGCGGGGAAGCTGGTGGTGCTCGGCGCGGCGCCGGGGATCTCCCCCGACCGTGAGATGGCCGGGGCGCTGCGCCGCTACCGCACCGCCGCCGCGGTGGCGATGACGCTGCTGGACGTGTACCCCGAGGAGATCATGGACTTCGTGCGCGAGCAGCGGCCCACGCTGCTCGACCCGAAGCACCCGGAGCCCGCGAACCTCCCCGCGGGGCTCCTGCTCACCGGGCGCGCCGCCGAGGCGCTGATGGGGGCGCCGCTCGCCGGGCTGCGGCCGGGCGCCGCCGGCCGGACCGCCGCGGTGCGGGTGCGCTTCGCCGAGAGCGCCCCCGAGGCGCCCGCCCGCAACGTGGTGGCGATCCTGCGCGGGAGCGACCCGCGGCTGCGCAACGAGTACGTGGCGATCGGCGCGCACAACGACCACATCGGGCTGCAGCCCCCGGTCGACCACGACAGCCTGCGCGCCTTCAACGCGGTGATGGCCCCCGAGGGCGTCAACAGCAACCCGGGCGAGCCCACGCCGCAGCAGTGGGCCCGCATCCGCGCCACGCTCGACTCGCTGCGCCGGGTGCGTCCGGCGCGCCTCGACTCCATCGCCAACGGCGCGGACGACGACGGCTCGGGGACGGTGACGCTGCTGGAGATCGCGGAGCAGCTCGCCTCGGCGAGCCCCCGCCCGCGGCGCAGCATCCTGTTCGTGTCGCACACCGGCGAGGAGCTGGGGCTCTTCGGCTCGCAGTACTTCACCGACAACCCCACCGTCCCACGCGATTCCATCGTCACGCAGCTCAACATGGACATGGTGGGGCGCGGCCGGGCCGAGGACGTGAAGGGGGGCGGCCCCCGCTCGATCCAGATGATCGGCTCACGGCGCCTCGCCACGGAGCTGGGCGACAGCATCGACGCCCTCAACCGCCGCCGAGCCCAGCCGATGGTGGTGGACTACTCGTTCGACGCGCCCGGCCACCCATACAATCGCTACTGCCGGAGCGACCACTACATGTACGCGCGCTACGGGATCCCCATCACCTACTTCTCGGCGGGGTACCACCGCGACTACGACATGGTGACGGACGAGCCGCAGTACATCGACTACGACCACATGGCGCTGATCGGCGGCTTCGTGCGCGACATCGCGGTGACGGTCGCCGACATGAGCCACCGCCCGGTGGTGGACCACCCGAAGCCGGATCCGAACGGAGGGTGCCGTCAGTAGCGCCGGCAGCCGGCGGAACGAGCAGGGCCCGGCCCGGGGATCTCCCGGACCCGGCCTTTTGGCGCGTCATCCTTGACAGGGGGCGTGTAGCCAGGCATCTGTACGGCTACAGGCATACCGCCCCTACCGCGCCATTCATTCCGCTGGACAGTGTGAAATCGCAGAACCGGCTCAGCGTCTGGAGCAGATCCATCTTTTGCATCACCGCTGCGCTCGCGACCGTCGGTTTGTTGCAGATGGTCGCGGCTCCGCAGGCGCACGCCGATCCACAGGGCCCGCAAGCGTGCACGGTCCGAGAACTTTCGCGTTCGACCCTGACGGCACACGGGCACCCTCTCTACATGGAGCCGGTGACGCAGGCCACGGGTCCGGAAGGAATTCTCCTCGCGGGTACACCCAATTACCTCTGGCGAGATCCCCGAGGCGGAACATCCCCGGTGGCACGCGATACCCTTCTCGGGGTGGTGGTACATCGCTCCGGTGGCACAAGTGTCGTCCCCGCACCGATCAGCGCGGCTCTGATCACCGGAGTTCGTGCTTCGACCCGCCCGGACGGCGCGTGGGACATCGCGTTCGGGGAGATGGAAAGGATTCCGAAATCTCCCGCGGACGAGGTCCGGACGACACACCTCTGGTACGGGACCTACGACCACGGCTCGTGGACATCGCTGGAGCGTCTCCCCGCGCCACCGG
>JAFAYN010000420.1 GCA_019240375.1 Gemmatimonadota bacterium | reverse complement strand
GGCCGCCGGGGTGGACACCCTGGTGACCATCGGGACGTACCCGGACAGCAGCCGCGAGGCGGTGGAGCTGGCCCGGCGCTTCCCCAGCGTGTACGCCACGGTGGGGATCCACCCCCACTCGGCCGACCAGGCGAGCGAGGAGGCCTTCGCCGAGATCCGGGAGCTGATCCGGGAGCCGCGCGTGGTGGGGCTGGGGGAGACCGGGCTGGACTACTTCTACGACAACTCTCCCCGCGAGGCGCAGCGGTGGTCGTTCCTGCGGCACTTGGAGATCGCGCGGGAGACCGGGCTCCCGGTGGTGGTGCACTCCCGCAGCGCGGACGACGACCTGCGCGCCATCCTGGCGGACGAGGCGCGGGGGACGGTAGGGGTGCTGCACTGCTTCGCCAGCGGACGGGCGGAGCTGGACGCGGCGCTGGAGGCGGGGTGGTACGTCTCCTTCTCGGGGATGATCACCTTCAAGAAGTACGAGGGGGCGGACCTGGTGCGCGCGGTCCCCGCCGACCGGATCCTGGTGGAGACCGATTCGCCGTACCTGGCTCCCGTCCCGCACCGGGGGAAGACCAACGAGCCCGCGTTCGTGGCCTTCACGGCGGCGAAGGCTGCGGAGATGCGGGGGGAGGACCCGGCGGAATTCGCGGCGGCGACGGCGCGGAACACGCGGGCGTTCTACCGGCTGGGGTGAGCCGGGGGGAGGGCGTCAGACGACCGAGGTGACCACGAAGCGGAGGGGGACCGTGCCCCGGTTGGCAAAGGAGTACGGGCGGTCGGAGGCGAACCGAACCGACTCACCCTCCGCGACGGTCGCCCCGCCGCCCTCGGCGTCGACCGTGAGCGTGCCGACGGCGACGTACAGGAGCACGCGGGTGCCGGCGCGGTCCGGCTCGGCGTCGTAGCGCTCGCCGGGGGCCAGGCTCCATTCCCACAGCTCCAGCGTGCCACCTCCCGGAATGCCGGCCAGGAAGCGCGCGCGGCTCCCCGGATTTCCGCCGCGCCACACCACCTCCGGCGGGGGAACCTCGGCGTCCGGGGCGCGCACCAGCTCCGAGAAGGGGACGCCGAGCGCGTCGGCGAGCCGGTCCAGCGTCGCCAGGCTGACGTTGCTCTCGCCGGCCTCGATGGCCACCACCATGCGGCGGCTGACGTCCGCCCGGTCGGCGAGCGCCTGCTGGGTCCAGCCGCGCTGCTGGCGCGCGGCGCGCAGGTTGGTGGCGACGTGCCGGAGGAGGGGCGGATCTGTGGCGGACACGGAGTGTATGTGCAGTATGTTGCGCAGGGCCCACCTGTGCATTATACTGCGCAGCACTTCGCTTCGCTAGGTCCGTTCTTCGTCAGGCAGGTACGTGATGTCCAGCAGTCCCGTCGTCCAGAACCGTTCCGCCGCTCCCGGTATCCGCGGGCGGCTTCCCGAGCTCGTCCTGGTGCTCGTCACCCTGGTGTGGGGCGGCACCTTCCTGGTGGCCCAGCTCGCGCTGCGCGAGAGCGGGCCTTTCGGGCTCCTCGCCCTGCGCTTCGGCATGGCCGCGGCCGCGCTCTTCCTGTTGTTCTTCCGCCGCGTGCGCGCCCTGACCCGCGCGGAGCTGCGCGCCGGCGCCGGGATCGGCGCGGTGACCTTCGCCGCGTATGCGCTGCAGACCACCGGCCTGCAGCACATCCCCAGCAGCCGCTCTGCGTTCCTGGTGGCGATGTACGTCCCGCTGGTGCCGCTGCTTCAGCTGGCGCTCCTGCGGCGGGCGCCGCGCGTCTCCGCCTGGGCGGGGATCGCGCTGTCGTTCGCGGGGCTGGTCCTGCTCTCGGCGGGGGAGGGGCTGAGCCCGGAGCTGGGGCGCGGCGACTGGCTGACGCTGGGCGGCGCCCTCGCCTCCGCGCTGCAGATCGTGCTGGTGAGCCGCTGGGCCCCCGGCGCCGACCCCATCCGCCTGGCCTTCGTGCAGCTGACCGCGGTGGCCGTGCTCTCCCTGCTGGCGCTGCCGGTTTCCGGCGAAGGGATGCCGCCGCTCACGCCGCTGGTCCTGGGCGCCGCGGCGGGGCTGGGGCTGGTGGCTACGGCGTTCGTGATGGCGGCCATGAACTGGGCGCAGCAGACCGTCCCCGCCACCCGCGCCACGGTGATCTACGCCATGGAGCCGGTGTGGGGCGGGGTGGTGGGCGCGCTCGCCGGCGAGGCCATGACCCGCGGCACCGTGGGCGGCTCCGCGCTGATCGTGCTGGGCGTGCTGGTGAGCGAGATCGCCTGGCCGGCGCGCCGGCGAAGGCGCCGCACCTCGCCCGCCGCGTCCACGGGGGACACCGCCGGGCGCCTGGCCGCCTGACGTTCCACCTCGAACGCCCGTTGACGGGCGCGCGTCCGAGCCTGTAGCTTCCGCCCCGAAGCTGACCCGAAAACGAGACGCCGAGAAGCCGATGCCGCGCAGGATCCACGTTCTCCCCGAAAAGCTCGCCAACCAGATCGCCGCCGGGGAGGTGGTGGAGCGCCCCGCGTCGGTGGTCAAGGAGCTGGTGGAGAACTCGCTGGACGCGGGCGCGACGCGCATCGAGATCGGGCTGCGCAACGGGGGGAAGACGGAGATCCGCGTGGCCGACGACGGGTGCGGGATGGGGCGCGACGACGCGCTCCTGTCGCTCGACCGGCACGCCACCAGCAAGCTGCGCGACGCGGCCGACCTGGCGAGGATCCGCACCCTCGGCTTCCGCGGCGAAGCGCTCCCCTCCATCGCCTCGGTGTCGCGGCTGGTGGTGGAAACGTCGGAGCGCGAGGGGGACGGGACGCGGGTGATCGTCAGCGGCGGGCAGACGCAGGGGGTGGAGGGGTGCGCCCGGCGCCGCGGGACCACCATCTCGGTGCGCAGCCTCTTCTTCAACGTCCCCGCGCGGGCCAAGTTCCTCCGCTCGGCGGCCACCGAGAGCCGCGCGATCAGCGAGGTGGTGACCACGCTGGCGCTCTCGCACCCGGAGATCGCCTTCGCGCTGGAGTCCAACGACCGCGAGATCCTGTCCCTCCCGGTGGCGACGACGCTGGCGGCGCGCATCGCGGGGATCTGGGGGCAGGACATGGCCGACGAGCTGATGCCGGTGGCGCACCGCGACGGCCCGGCCGCGCTGACCGGGCTGATCCAGCGCCCCCACTCCGTCACCCCGGGCGGACGCCGCGTGTACCTGTTCGTCAACGGGCGCCCCTTTACCGAGCGCCTGCTGGTGCGCGCCGCCGACCGCGGCTACCGCACCACCATCCCCGAGGGGGTGCACCCCTCGCTCTTCCTCTTCCTGGAAGTCCCCGACGGCGACGTGGACGTCAACGTCCACCCGGCCAAGGCCGAGGTCCGCTTCCGCGACCGCTCCGCCATCGAGCGGCTGGTGGAGGAGGGAGTCCGCGCTGCCCTGTCCGCGCTGGAAAGCACCCCCGCCATCGGCCGCCGCGACCCGGTGGAGGCGGTCCCCTCGTACTCCTCCGCATACGCCCGCTCCGCGCCCCCGGTCAGCTACACGCGCGAGGCGCCCGGATACGCTCCGCGCCACGACCCCGCGCCGGGGCGCCCGCCAAGCGCGCCGCCACGCCCCTCGCCCACGCAGGTGGCGCGCGCCGAGTCGCAGATGGCGCTCTTCTTTTCCGGCGGCGCGGCGGAGCCGGGGAGCGAAGCCCAGGAGGCCGCGCCCGAGCCGGAGCGCGAGATGCAGCCCGCCCCGCCGGTGATGTGGCAGGTGCACAACACCTACATCCTGGCCGAGACGCGCAGCGGGCTGATCCTGGTGGACCAGCACTCCGCGCACGAGCGGGTGCTGTACGAGGAGTTCGTGAAGGGGATGGATGCGGGGAACGCCGTCAGCCAGCGCCTCCTGTTCCCGCTCACGCTGCGGCTTTCCCCTTCCGAGTACGGGATGGTGGAGGAGGTGTCCGGGATCCTGCTGCGGGCGGGGTTCGAGATCGAGCCCTTCGGCGGGCGGGCGGTGATCGTGCACGGCGTCCCCAACCCGCACCCGCACTTCGACGCGGAGCGCTGCCTGCGGCAGATGATCGCCGAGCTGACCGAGGGCTCGGAGCTGGTGGACTCCGCGCGCACCCAGCACCAGCGCATCGCCCTGTCGTTCGCGTGCAAGGCGGCGATCAAGGCGGGGCAGCGGCTCTCGCAGGAGGAGATGCGCGAGCTGTTCGACCGCCTCTTCGCCACGGAGCTCCCGTACCACGACATCCACGGCCGCCCGACGGTGATCCAGCTCTCGCTCAAGGAGCTGCACAACCGCTTCGGCCGGGGAGCGCCGTGAAGTACGGGGCGCTGGCGCTGGTGGGCCCCACTGCGTCGGGGAAGACGGCGCTCTCGCTCGGGGTGGCGAGAGCCCTGGGAGCCGAGATCATCTCCATGGACTCCCGCTCCGTCTTCCGGGGGATGGACGTGGGCACCGCCAAGCCCACGCCGGAGGAGCGCCAAGGGATCCCGCACCACGGTATAGACCTCGTGGACCCGGACGTGCGGTTCAACGCTGGCGAGTTCGGGCGCTACGCGAGGGAAAGGATCGAGGAGATCCGCGCCAGGGGCCGCGTCCCCATGCTGGTGGGCGGAACCGGCTTCTTCCTGAGAGCCCTGACGCACCCGATCTTCCGGGAGCCCGAGCTGGACCCCAACGAGCGAAGCCGGCTGCTGGCCGAGCTGGAAGAGCTGGAAGACGCCGCCCTGCTGCAGAAGCTGCGCGACGTGGACCCCGAAGCCGCGGAGCGCTTCGCCACCTGGGGCGGAAGGCAGCGGATCCTGAGGGCGCTGGAAGTGCCGCTCCTCACCGGGCACACGCTGGCCTGGTGGCACCAGGCCGCGCCGCCGGAGGCGGAGCCGGTATCCATCCTCCCGTTCGTACTGGACGTGCCGAGGGAGCGCCTCAAGGCCGCCATAGACCGCCGCACCGACGAGATGGTAGCCGCGGGCCTGGTGGAAGAGGTCCAAGCGCTGGTCCACCGCTTCGGCGAGGATGCCCCAGGCCTGAACGCCCACGGCTACGCGGAGATGATCCCGTACCTGAAGGGCGAAAGGACGCTGGAAGAGGCGCTGGAGCTGGTACGCCGCAACACCAAGGCGTACACCAAGCGCCAGGTGACCTGGTTCCGCCACCAGCTCCCCGAGGGAGCCGTATGGCTCGACGGCACCAGGCCGCAGGAAGAGCTTGCAAGAGAGATCGTCCAGAAGTGGCAGGAAGCCGAAGGCGAGCAGAAGCCCGCGTGAGGGACGCGAGCCCGAAGGGGCGAGACCCCGCAGCAGTTCGCGGGGGCTCGACTCCGTTGCACACGGTTGTTTCGTGTGCTACGGAGCCGCAGCCCGGCCCCCCGCCAGGGGGGACACGCCCAACCAAGCAGTCCGTAGAGGAACGCGAAAAGTGAAGATCGGAATCACCTGCTACCCCACCTACGGCGGCTCCGGCGCCATCGCCACCGAGCTGGGAATAGAGCTGGCGCAAAGAGGCCACGAGATCCACTTCATCTCGTACGCCCAGCCCTTCCGCCTGCCGCGCTTCATGGAGCGGGTCTTCTTCCACGAGGTGGAGATGAACCCCCGCTACCCGCTCTTCGAGTACTCGCCCTATCCGCTCACGCTGGCCGTGGCGATGCACGAGGTGGCGATCCGCGAAGAGCTGGACCTGCTGCACGTGCACTACGCGATCCCGCACGCCACCTCGGCCTGGATCGCCAAGGAGATGCTGGGCGACCGCGGCCACCCGCTCAAGATCATCACCACCCTGCACGGCACCGACATCACGCTGGTGGGGCAGGAGCGCTCGTTCTGGGAGATCACCCGCTTCTCCATCGCCAAGTCGGACGGGATCACCGCGGTGTCGGAGTACCTGAAGCAGGAGACGGTGGACCACTTCCGCGTCGCTCCGGACGCCATCGAGGTGATCCCCAACTTCGTGGACGCGGCGCTCTACGAGCCCGGCCGCTCCCCCTGCCGGAAGCGGATGCTGATGGACGAGAGCGAGAAGCTGGTGATGCACGTCTCCAACTTCC
>JAFAYN010000227.1 GCA_019240375.1 Gemmatimonadota bacterium | reverse complement strand
GCACGACCCGAACCGTACTCCCCGGCTTTCAGCAATGAGCGTTTCCACGGAACCCCGGCACGCATCACCCTCCTCCGTCCTGGAGACGGGAGAGCAGACCACCGGCCGCCCGCCTTACCGCTGGGCCGCGGTCGCCGGGCTCGCCGTGTTCGCCCTGTACGCGATCACGCTGGCGCCCACCACCGCGACGTGGGACACCAGCGAGTACATCGCCACCAGCCACAACCTGGGGATCCCCCACCCGCCCGGAAACCCGCTCTTCGTGGTGCTCGCCCGCGCCTGGGACCTGCTCCTGACCCCGCTCGGCCTGGCGACCGCGGTGCGCATCAACCTGTTCTCGGCGGTGATGAGCGCCGGGGCGGCGGCCATGTGGTTCCTGGTGATGCACCGCGTCCTGGCCTACTTCACGGCCGACGAGCGGGTGCGGCGCGTCGGGGCCGGGGTCTCGGTGCTGGTCTCCGCAACGGCGTTCACGGTGTGGTACCAGTCCAACGTCAACGAGAAGGTCTACACCGTCTCCTTCCTCACCATCGCCCTCCTTTCCTGGCTCGCTTTCGTGTGGCGCGACCACGTGGAGGAGCACGGCGGGCGGAACCGCAGCCGGGAAGGGCGCCGCTGGCACGACGACAACGTGCTGGTGCTGATGATCTTTCTGCTGTCGCTCTCGGTGGGGAACCACCTGATGGCCTTCCTGGCCGCGCCGGCGCTGCTGGTGTTCGTGGTGCTGGTGCGGGCGCGGGTGCTCGCCAACTGGCGGCTGTACGCCTGGAGCCTGGTGTTCGCGGTGCTGGGGCTGTCGGTGAACCTGTACCTCCCCGTCCGCTCCGCGCTGGACCCCGTGATCAACGAGGCCGCCCCGAGCTGCCCGGACATTCCCTCGGCGCTGGTCAGCGTGGTCACCTTCGGCAAGGCGGGGTGCCCCAGCCTGTCGGCGTCGCTGGCGCGCGAGCAGTACCAGAAGCCGTCGGTGCTGGAGCGGCAGGCGCCCTTCGTGAGCCAGGCGGCGAACTACTTCCAGTACTTCGACTGGCAGTGGGCCCGCTCGCTGGGCGACAAGCAGCCCTACTTCGCCCCGGCGCGCCTCCCCATCACCCTCCTTTTCCTGGGGCTGGGGATCTTCGGCGCCTGGCAGCACTGGAGGCGAGACCGAAAGAGCTTCGCGTACCTGGCCGTGCTCTTCGGGACGCTCTCCCTGGGGCTGACGTTCTACATGAACTTCAAGTACGGCTTCATGCAGGCCCCCGCCCTGGGGAAGGACTCCTCGCTGTCGGAGGTGCGCGAGCGGGACTACTTCTTTCTGGTCTCCTTTTCCCTGTGGGGACTGTGGGCGGGGCTGGGGATCACCGCACTGTGGATCCGGGCGGCGGAGGAGCTGCGCGCGAAGTCCCGGCCGATGCTGCGGACCGCGCCGCTCCTGGCGATGGCCGTCCTCCCGCTGGCGCTCAACTGGCCGCGCGCCTCCCGCGCGGGCGACTACGCGGCGCGCGACTGGGCGTACAACCTCCTCCAGTCGGTAGAGCCGTACGGGGTGCTGTTCACCAACGGGGACAACGACACCTTCCCCCTCTGGTACCTCCAGGAGGTCGAGGGCGTCCGCCGCGACGTCACCGTCATCGTCCGCTCGTACCTGAACACCGACTGGTACCCCAAGCAGCTCCGCGACCTGACCCGGCCCTGCCCCACGCCGGGCGCCTGGGCGCAGGACCCGACGCGCATCATCTGCCAGCGGCCGTTCGACCCCAGGGGGGCCCCCGACTTCTATGGCAACCCGCGCCCGCCGACGCACGCCATCCTGTCGCTTTCCGACGCGGAGATCGACCGGATCATGCTGAACCAGCTGGTGCTTCCCGGCGACGTGGCCTTCGAGGCGCAGGGGATCCGCACCACGCTCCCGGCGGGGAGCTACGTGACCCCGGCCGACCAGCTCCTGCTCACCATCGTCAAGGAGTCGCTGGGCGACCGGCCGATCTACTTTTCCGCGACGCCGTACATGCAACAGGCCATGGGGCTGGACGCCTACGCCGAGCGGCAGGGGGTAGCGTTCAAGCTGGTCACGCCGCAGCAGGCCGGGCGCCTGATGGCGATGCCGCACGACCAGCAGTACTCGCCGCTCTGGGGAGCGTACTTCGACGTGGAGCGCAACCGGAAGCTGCTGGACGAGGTGTTCGTGTACCGCGACCTGGCGAAGCGCCCCTTCTGGCCGGACGACGCCACGCGCGGGATCCCATCATACTACGGGTACGGCTACCTGGCGCTGGCCCAGGCGGAGGCGATGACCGGGGACCGTGCGGGCGGAGAGCGGAGCATGAAGAAGGCGGAGGGGTGGATCCAGCTGGCGAACCGGTGAGCGGCCCGGCGCGCTCCGCTCGACACGAAAGTCGCGGCGGAGTATACTCTCCGGGAGTCTCCCCTCCCGTGTCCCCTAGCCGGAGGACCGCATGGACCCCGTACAGGAGCAGCTGGACGCATACAACGCCCGGGACGTGGACCGCTTCCTGGCCTGCTACGCGCCGGACGTGGTGATGGAGGACGGCGAGGGGCGCGTCCAGAGCCGGGGAGTGGACGAGGCGCGCCCCCGGTACGCGGCCCTCTTCGCCCGCAACCCCGACCTCCGCTGCGAGCTGATGAGCCGTATCCGCGTCGGGCGGTTCGTCGTCGACGAGGAGCGGGTCACCGGGGCGGGACCGGAGCCGATCCACGCCGTCGCCATCTACCGCGTCGAGGGCGACCGGATCGCGCACGTGCGCTTCCTGCGCTGAGCGTGGCGGCGGAGCGGACCCCCTCCGCCGGGGAGCACGCGGACGCGCTCTGGATCGCGGTCCGCGCCATCACGGAGGAAGCCCGGAAGCGGCCGGGGCTCCGGGCCGCGTTCGTCGCCGGCTCCCTGGCGCGCGGCGAGCACGACGCGTACTCGGACGCCGACCTGTACCTCGTCGTGCACGAGCAGGAAGGCGCCGAGCTCCTGCGGTACCCCCTCCCCCTGCTGGAGAGCCACGGCCCCGTCCTGGCGACGGTCCGCTTCACGGAGCGAAGCGGGCTGGCGGTGTTCTTCCGGTCTGGGGTCCGGGTGGACCTCCACGTGGTCACGCCCCGGGGGATCCGCCCCACCGACACCATCGCCGTCCTGCACGATCCCGAGGGGCTCCTCGCCGCCTACGATCCCACCCCGCCCATCCTCTCCCCCACCGAGCTGTACGGGGTGCTCGACAGCTGCTGCCTCACCCTGTACGACGCCGACGTCGCCTTTCGCCGGGGCGACCGGCTCCAGGCCACCTGGCTGGTGTCGCGGCTGCTCAGCCTGGTGACCATCCTCCACCGGGCGGGGGTCCGGCCGGACAACTCGCTCCTCGGCGTGAAGAAGATCGCCCGGCACCTGACTCCCGAGGCGCAGCGGAAGTTCGAGGACGCGCTCGACCGGCTCCGCCCCTCCACCCTCCGGGAGGGGGCGGGGCGGAGCGTGGCGCTGCTGGAGGAGGCGGTGGGGTGCCTGGGTCCCGCCTTCTCGGAGGGGGCGAACCGGGAGTTCCTGGCTCTCCTGCGCGACCGCATTGCCCGCTGGGAGGATTGAGCCTCAGGGCGGCGGGGAAGTCGAGAGGCCGGCGAGCAGCTCCCGCACGCGGGAGAGGGGGCTGCCGGGGAAGCGCTCCCGGATGAGCGCGGCGATCCCCGCCACGTTGGGCGCCGCGAAGCTGGGCCCGTCCGCCACCCGTGCCTCCCCTCCCAGGCTCACCACCCGCCCCTCGATCCCACGCGCGGCCAGGCACTCCACCGCGTCGTCCTCCCGGTAGACGAACCGGAAGGGATCGGTGTAGGGGCCGGCCCCGACGCTCAGCACGTTGTCGAACGCGGCCGGGTAGCACCCCTCCGCCCCGCTGCTGGCCGCCACCACCACGGTCCCCGCGCGGAGCGCCGCCTCGCAGGCGGCGTAGAGCGGGACCACCGCCTCGGGGAGCGCGGTCCCCAGGCTCAGGTTCACCACGTCGAAGCCGCGCTCCACCGCCCAGAGGATCGCCCGCCGCACCTCGGGGATGGAGGTCTCCAGCGTCGCCCCGAAGATCCGCACCGGACAGAGCAACGCGTCAGGTGCGATCCGGTGCACGGTGGTGGCGCAGGAGGTGCCGTGCCCGAGCCGGTCCTGCACGTCCTCCGGAGAGGCAGAGCACTCCGTGGTGCCCACGAACGAGGCCCCGGGCTCCACCCGCAGCCCCTCCACGCGCAGCCCCACGTCCCACCCGCTGTCGATCACCGCCACGCGGACGCCCCGCCCGGTTACGGGACCCAGCGCGTCCCGCACCCACGCCGGGTGGGGGAGGGGGGCCAGGGAGGCGATCACGGCGGGGGTCCGCCCGGGGCGGACGGCGGGGCGAGGCACCCGGCGCGCAGGAGCCCGGGGTACGCGAAGACCCGGGCCAGGACCCCGGCCAGCTCCGCGAGCAGGCGGCTCCGCTCCCCCTCCGTCTCCCAGCGCCAGTACTCCTCCAGCCACCCCCGGAAGCTCCCCTCCACGCACGCCATCCGGACCCCGGCCGCGAGACCGGCCGCGGCGGCGTCCCGGCGGTACGCCGCCAGGAACGGATCTCCCCCCTCCGCCTCGCGGGCGGCCTCGACCGCGCGGAGCACGCGGGCCGTCCCCTGCTCGAAGAGGGAGACCGGCGGAGCCTCGCCGGTCAGACACGCGGAGATCCGCTCCGCGACCCCCTCCGCCGCGGGGGCCGGGAGAGCGTCCAGGTACCCGCGCCGGAAGAGGCTGCGCACCCGCCGGGCGGTACGCTCCAGGAGCGCGGGGTCCGGGGCCGCCCCCGCCCCCATGGCCGCGGCGAGCTCCCGGACCGTGGCCGGGCCCTCCGTGACGTGCCGGAGCACC
>JAFAYN010000360.1 GCA_019240375.1 Gemmatimonadota bacterium | reverse complement strand
GGGCTCCTCCGCGAGCGCGGGCACGAGGTGGCGGTGTTCGACGCCATGCTGGCCGCCGGGGTGGAGGAGTTCGAGGCCGCGCTGGACCGCACCCGTCCGGCGGTGGTCGGGATCCTGGAGGACAACTTCAACTTCCTCACCAAGATGTGCACCCTGCGGATGAGGGAGGCGACGCTGGAGATGATCGCCGCCGCCCGTGACCGGGGGTGCCGCGTGGCGGTGAACGGCTCCGACGCCTCGGACCGCCCGGCGCTGTACCTGGCCGCCGGAGCCGACGCGGTGCTCCTCGGCGAGGCGGAGAGCGGGTTCCTGGAGCTGACGGAGACGTGGAGCGCCGACCCGGACGCGGAGCTGGACGGGATCCCCGGGCTGGCGCTCCCCGGCCGGAGCGGAGCCGTGCGCCACACCACCCCCCGGCCGCCGCTGCACGACCTGGACGCGCTCCCCCTCCCCGCCTGGGATCTGGTGGACGTGGAAGCGTACCGCCGCGCCTGGACCGGCGCCCACGGGCGCTTCTCGTGGAACATGGTCACCTCGCGCGGGTGTCCGTACGGGTGCAACTGGTGCGCGAAGCCGATCTTCGGGCGGCGCTACGCCCAGCGCTCCCCGGCCGCGGTCGCGGAAGAGCTGCGCCGGCTCCGCGACGAGGTGGCGCCGGACCACGTCTGGTTCGCGGACGACATCTTCGGGCTGACGCCTCGGTGGATCCGGGACTTCGCGCGCGAGGTGAAGATTCGCGGCGCGCGCACCCCGTTCATGATCCAGTCCCGCGTCAACCTGATGCGCCCGGAGGTGGTGGCCGCGCTCGCCGAGGCCGGCGCCGAGGAGGTGTGGCTGGGGGTGGAGTCCGGCTCGCAGGCGATCCTCGACGCCATGGACAAGGGGACGAGCGTGGAGGAGGCCCGCGCCGCCACCCGCGCCCTGAAGGCGCGCGGGATCCGCGCGTGCTGGTTCGTCCAGCTCGGCTACCCCTCCGAGACGTGGGACGACCTGCTCCTGACGCGCGACCTGATCCGCGACGAGCGCCCCGACGACATCGGGGTGTCCGTGGCCTACCCGCTCCCCGGGACCCGCTTCTACGAGAACGTCCGCTCCGAGCTGGGCGCAAAGCGCAACTGGGACGACACCGGCGACCTGGCGATGCTCTTCCGCGGCACCTACGACGGCGCCTTCTACCGCCGCGTCCGCGACGCGCTGCACGAGGAATCCCGCTCGGGAGGGTGCGACGACGAGCGGTGGGCCGCGCTCGCGGAGGAGGCGGCGGTCCCCCTTTCCGCCGCGAGCTGAGCCGTGCACACCCTCGCGATCCCCCCCGCCGCCCGCGCCTTCGACGCCATCGCCGACTCGTTCGACCGGCGCTACGGCGCCTGGCTGAGCGTCGCCGCGCAGCGCCGGCAGGTCCGCGCCGCGCTGGCCGACGCCTTCCCGCCCGGGGCTCGCGTCCTGGAGGTGGGCGGCGGCACGGGCGAGGACGCGCTGTGGCTGGCGCGCCAGGGGCGCCGGGTGCTGATGACCGACGCCTCGCCCGCCATGGTGCGGATCGCCCGAGGAAAGCTCGCCGAGGAGCCGGGGGCACGTGCCGAGGTGGTTCCCGCGGAAGGGATGGCGCGGCTCGCGGACCGGGGCGAGGCGGGGGCGTTCGACGGTGCCTTTTCCAACTTCGCCGGGCTGAACTGCGTCCCCGACCTGGCCCTGGTGGCGCGGGGGTTGGCGCGGCTCCTCCGCCCCGGCTCCCCGCTCCTCCTCGTCCTGTTCGGCCCGCTCCCCCCGGGAGAGGTGGCCGTGCAGCTCGCCCGCGGGGACTTCCGCGCCGCCTTCCGCCGCCTCGCCCCCGGCGACGTCCCCGCGCGCCTGGGCGGGCGCGAGTTCACGGTGCGCTACCACCGCCCGCGCCGGGTCGTCCGCGCGATGGAGCCCTGGTTCCGGCCGGTGTCCCGCCTCGGGATCGGGGTCTTCGTCCCCCCCAGCGCCGCCGAGCCGTGGATCTCCGGGCACCCGCGCCTCCTGCGCGCCCTGGAGGCGCTGGACCGCGCCGCGTCCCGGCCGCTGGCGCTGCTCGGCGACCACGTCCTGTACCGCTTCGAGCGCACCGATGCGCCGGCCGGAGAGGGCGGATGAGCGCCGCCGGTCCCGCGACGCCCGCCCGGCGCTTCCGCGCCGAGTACGGCGCCCACCGCGCGGCGGAGGGGCGTGGCCACGACCTCGCGGAGCTGCTCTCGCTCCCCTACCTCCGCTCTGGGCCTCTCGCCCGGCAGTGGGAGGTGCGCGCCCGCAGCTTCGACGCCTTCGTCCGCCACGTCCTGGCCCCGGCCGCCGCGGAGCAGGCGGAGCCGGTCCGCCTCCTCGACCTGGGCGCCGGCAACGGGTGGCTCTGCCACCACGCCGCCCTGGCCGGGCACCGGGCCGTCGCGCTCGACGTCCGCGACGACGACGTGGACGGGCTCGGCGCGGCGGGACGCTACCTGGAGCGGACGCCCGGGGCCTTCGACCGCGTGGCCGCCTCCTTCGAGGCGCTCCCGTTCCGTGCCGGGAGCTTCGACGTGGCGGTCTTCAACGCTTCGCTGCACTACGCGCTCGACCTGCGCGCCGTGGTGGCCGAGGCGGCGCGAACGGTCCGTCCCGGCGGGCGGGTGGTGATCCTCGACTCCCCCTTCTACGCCCGCGAGGCGGAGGGCGCCGCCATGGTCGCGGAAAAGCGCCGGGAGGCTGCGCGGCGCTTCGGCGAGCGGGCCGAGGCGCTGCTGGCGCTCCCCTTCGTCGAGTTCCTCACCCGCGAGCGGCTGGCCGTGGCCTCCGCAGGGCTGGGGCTCGCCTGGCGGCGCCACCGGGTGCGCTACCCCCTCTGGTACGAGGTCCGTCCCCTGGCGGCCCGGCTCCGCCGCCGCCGTCCCCCCTCGCGCTTCGATCTCTGGCAGAGCAAGGTCCCATGATCCTGTTCGTGAACCCCAGGGCGACCCGGCCCAAGAACCGGCGCTTCCCCCTTTCCCTGATGGCGATCGGCGCCGCGCTCCCCGAGGGAACCTCCTGGGAGATCGTCGACGGCAACCGCCCCAGCGTGGACGTGTTCGGCGAGCTGTCGGCGCGGATCGAGGCCGGGCGCGGCGGCCCGGACCCGGTGCGTATCGTCGCCTTCACCGTCATGCCCGGCCCGCAGCTGGTCAGCGCCGTCCCGCTCGCCCGCCGGCTCCGGGCGAGCTACCCGGAGGTCACCACGGTCTGGGGCGGCAACTTCGCCAGCCTGTACCCCGCGCCGGTGCTGGACTCGCCGTACGTGGACTGGGCGGTGCGCGGCCAGGGGGAGCACACCTTCCTGGAGCTGCTGGAGGTGCTGGACGGGAAGCGCGACGCGGAGACGGTGGCGGGGCTCGCCTTCCGCCGGGCGGACAGGAGCCACCGGATCGGGCCGGAGCGCACCTGGGCCGGCCCCGCCGAACTCCCCGCCCCGCCGTACCACAAGATCCCGGTGGACGACTACCTCCACCCCACCTTCCTGGGGCGCCGCTCCGGGGTGTACCAGGCGTCCATCGGCTGCCCGTACGGCTGCAAGTTCTGCGGGGTGATCTCCGTCTACGGGAGCCGCGAGAAGCAGCAGCCCCCCGCGCGCACCGCCGAGCACCTGGGCTACCTGGCGCGCGAGCACGGGATGGACTCGGTCCACTTCTACGACAACAACTTCTTCGTGGGCGAGGACCACGCGCGCGAGCTGGCGGAGCGCCTGGAGCCGCTGGGGCTGCGCTGGTGGTGCGAGGCGCGGGTCGACGCCCTGCTGCGCTTTTCCGACGACACCTGGCGCCTCCTCCGCCGTGCCGGGCTGACCATGGTGTTCTGCGGCGCCGAGTCCGGCTCGGACGAGGTGCTGAGGAAGATGAACAAGCGGATCACCACCGCGCAGGTGCTGGAGGTCGCGGCGAAGACGCGGGAGCACGGGATCATCCCCGAGTTTTCCTTCGTCTTCGGCGACCCGGACGACCCGGAGGGGGAGATCGAGAACACCCTCGCCTTCGTCCGCCGCCTCAAGGCGGTCAACCCGGCGATGGAGCTGATCAGCTACTTCTACACCCCCACCCCGCAGCGCCGCGGCACCTACGGCGGGGTGGACGCGCTGGCCGGCACCCCGGCAACGCTGGAGGAGTGGACCGAGCCGGAGTGGGTGTCGTGGATGACCCACGAGGACCCGCACGTTCCCTGGCTCGACCGGAGGCTCAAGGCGCGGGTGGAGGACTTCGAGCTGGTGCTGAAGAGCCGCTTCCCCTCGGTGCACGACGGGCGCACCCGGAGCTGGGGGAAGGCGCTCGGCCGCATCCTCGCCCACCGGCGCTGGGAGCGCGGCGAGTACTCCGACCCGCGCGTGCTCCGGACGGTGCGACGCCTGGCCCAGGTCGCCCCGGACGACCGGCAGGCGTACGGGCACCTCCGCGCCGCCGCCGGAGCGGCGACGTGACCACCCTCACCGCCCAGGAAGCGTACCGGCTGTGGGCCCCCCGCTACGAGCCGGAGACCGCGGTCAGCTTCCTGGAAAACCGCCTGGTGGCCTCGCTGGGGCCGCCTCTCGCCGAACTGCGGCTCCTGGACGCGGGGTGCGGCACCGGGCGCCGCCTCCGTGACGCGGGGGCCGCGCTCGGCGTGGGGATCGACCTGACTCCCGAGATGCTGGCCGGGAGCGGCGGCGGGCTCCTCGCCGCGGCGGACCTCCGCGCCCTCCCCCTCCACGACGCCGCCTTCGACGTGGCCTGGTGTCGCCTCGCCATCGGCCACGTCGCCGACCCGGCCCCGGTGTACGCGGAGCTGGCGCGCGTCTGCCGCCCGGGTGGGACGGTGGTGGTGACCGACTTCCACCCCGCCGCCGTGGCCGCCGGGCACCGCCGCACCTTCCGCGACGCGGACGGCCGGGTGCGCGAGATCGAGCACCACGTCCACGCGCCGGAAGCCCACGCGTCGCTCGCCGCGGCGGCCGGGCTCAGGCTCCACGCGCGCCGGGAAGGGCGGGTCGGCCCCGTCCTGCGCTCCTTCTACGCCCGGGCGGACCGCCTGGGGGCCTACGAGGAGCAGCGGGGGCTCCCCCTGGTGCTGGCGCTCGCCTTCCGCCGCGTCGTCCCGTGAGGTTCCTGGTGGAGGCGGCCAACGCCGCGGTCGGGGTGGAGGACGGCCTCGTCGTCGCGCCGGAGGGCTCCTTCGACCACGTCCTGTCCGTGCGCGGCGGCGAGCTGCGCCCCGGGCTGGTCAACGCCCACGACCACCTGCACCGCAACCACTACGGCCGGCTCGGCGATCCCCCCTACCCCAACGCCTACGCCTGGGGGCTCGACATCCACGAGCGCCACGCGCTGGAGATCGCCCGGGGGAAGCTGCTCACCCGGCGGCGGGCGCTGCTGCGCGGCGCCTGGAAGAACCTGGTCGCGGGGGTGACCACGGTCGCTCACCACGACCCGTGGGAGCCCGACTTCGACGACGGCTTCCCGCTCCGCGTCGCGCGGGTCCGCTGCGCCCACTCGCTCGGCTT
>JAFAYN010000316.1 GCA_019240375.1 Gemmatimonadota bacterium | reverse complement strand
GTTCCCGTAGATGGAGCGGTACACCGGGCCGTCCACCATCCCCCCGGTCTGCGTCCTCACCCCCAGCTCTTTCGCCACGATGGAGTGCGGGTCCTTCGGGGAGATCCCTTCCCCGGGGAGGCCGATCACCATCGACGTTCCCCACGGGTTGGCGCCGAACAGCCAGTCCAGGGCGGCCTGCTCGTACTCGCGGAAGCTGGTGTCCCCCGTCATCTCGCGGTACAGCATCGCCTGCGTGGCAAAGGAGGCCATCAGGTTGTTGGAGCACCAGATGAAGGGGATCCCCACCCGGAAGCCGTTGTCCGCCCTCCCTGCCACCGCCTCCACCCCCCGCCGGTAGAAGCCGGCCATCTCCCGCCGCTCGGCCGGGGTGCCGCCCCGCCACACCTCGTGGTGCCCGTTGTTGTGCCAGGGATACCACTGGTAGTGACGGGCGGTGTCGGCGCCCATCCAGGGGGTGACGGGCTCCCGCCGGGCGAACGCCACCGCCTCGCGCTGGTACGCCGGGTCGCGCGTCAGGGCGAAGAGCTGCGCGGCGGCCAGCTCCATGTCGTCCGTCCAGTTGTCCTCCTCGTAGAAGTACGGCGCCCGCCCCGGAGCCGTCTGGCAGACGCCGGGGAGGCGCTTCCCCAGCGCGTAGGCGGCGAGCGCCTTGCGGCGGAGCGTGTCCGCGAAGGCCGGGTCGCGGTCGCGGAGGAGGCGCGCGCCCAGCGCCATCGCCGAGGCGAATTTCCCCGCGGTGGAGGCGTAGCCGGTGGAGCGGTTCTTCGCCGCGAACAGCCCCTGCGGCTTCCCGGTGCACGGGTACACGGGGCGGTAGCCGCGCCTCCCCCAGCCGTAGTCGGACGAGTCGTTGACGGGGAGGTCGGGGAAGGAGTGGTCCCGGTCGTCGCCGAGCTGGTTGAGGAGGAGGTCGTCCTCCGGGTACATCCGCGCCAGCCACTCCAGCCCGTGCCTCGCCTCGTCCAGCACGTCGGGGACGCCGTTGCCGCCGGGGAGCCCCCGCGCGTCGAAGCGGTCCGCGAACGCCCGGGGGTGGTCGCGGAACCCCATCAGCATCACGTACGTCGCGTTGGCCGAGGTGGTGACGTACTGCAGGTAGTCGGCGGCGTCGGCCCACCCGCCGACCACCGGGAAGTGCTCGCCGGCGCGGGTGGGGTGGTCCACCAGCAGGGCGTCGGTGCGGGAGTGCACCGAGTCGCGGAAGAGCGGGTTGTAGCCGGAGCGCTGCTCGCGCATGTAGGCCAGCAGGGTGTCCGCGGCGCCGCGGTACACGTCCTCGCCCACGTGCACGGGCGGGGACACGGCGTCGCCCGCGGCGATCCGGTAGGTGCCGGGCCGGCGGAGCGCGCCGAAGTCCAGCCGGTGGGTGGCGGCGCAGGGGCCGAAGGGGCGGTCCGCGCGGGCGGGGAGGGGGCCCAGCACCACGCGCCCGGCGCCGTCGGTGACGGTGAAGTGGTCGATCTCGTGCGGGGTCAGCGAGCAGACCACCGCCACCTTGGGCGCGTCGGGGAGGTAGCCGAGCTGGTTGACACGGACGAAGCTCTGCGGCGCGGCTCCTCCCTGCGCGGCGGCCGGCAGGGCGGGGAGGAGCAGGAGGGCGAGCACGGATGTGGCACGGACAAAACGGCGGAAGCTCATTCGGGACGGTCTACTCGGGTCTGTTTCGTGGGTCGGGCCGGAGAACGGTTCAGCGGGCAGCGCCCGGGGCTTCCAGGTAGCGGCGGAACCACCCTACCGTCAGCGGCCAGGCCTGCTGCGTGGCGGTGAGGTTGGCGCCGCTCTGCCCGTCCTGCTGGCGGAGGAAGCCGTGCCCGGCCCCCGCGAAGACGTGGCGCTCGTACGTCTTCCCCAGGGCGCGCAGGGCGGAGTCGGCGGGGGCGATGGTGGCGTTCACCCGTGCGTCGTTCTCGCCGTACAGCCCCAGGACCGGGGCGCGGACGCTCGCCAGCTCGGCCGTGGTGGGGGAGGTGCCGTAGTAGACCACAGACGCCCCCAGCTCCGGGGAGCGGACGGCGTGCGCGAACGAGGTCCCGCCGCCCCAGCAGAACCCCACGATCCCGTAGCGCTTCTGCGCGGCGGGGAGCCCCATCCCATACGCGGCCACGGCGCGGAGCTGCCGGTGCACGTCGGCGGGGTCGAGGGTGCGGATGGCGACTCGGGCGGAGTCGGGGTCGGTCTCGCCGGTGGGGCCCGCGGGGACGTTCTTCATGGTGAGGAGGTCCGGGGCGATGGCGATGAACCCTTCGGCGGCGAGCTGGTCGGCGACGGAGCGGATCCAGTCCGACAGGCCGAAGATCTCGTGCACCACCAGCACCACCGGCGCCGCGTCCCGCCGCTCCGGGTACACCACCCAGGCGCGGACGCTGTCCGCCGGGCCGGTGCGCACCATCGCCCACTCGCCGTGGCGCGGCGAGGCGGCCAGCCGGGCGCGAGCCTCGTCCGCGCCTGCGGGGAGGGCGGCACCCTGCGCGGAGGCGTGCATGGCGCCGGCGGCCGTCGGCGCGTGGGCCGGCATGGGCATGGCGTGCCCGGCGTGCTCGTCCGCGGGCATCGCCGCGGCGTGCGCGCAGGCGGCCAGCGCGGCTAGGGGAGCCAGGGAGGCGAGAGGGCGGAGCGCACGGAAGAAGGGCATGGCGGCCTCGCGTCGGTCGGGGAGCGGAGTCGGGGTGTCGCGGGGAGGATAACGCGTGGGGCGAGGGAAAGGCAAACGAAAAGGACCCCGGGCGTACAGCCGCCGGGGCCCTTTTCGTTTGCACCTCATGTTCTCTGCGGGAACACTCCGAGTATCGGCACCTCGCGAGCGGAACGTTACCGCCGCCACGGACGCCGCTACGCCAGCCCCCGCTCGTCCAGCGGTTCCTCGATCCCCGCTTCGCGGAAGGTGCGCACGTCGCGCAGTACCGCGCAGGCGGCGTCCACCAGCGGGAGCGCCAGCGCCGCGCCCGACCCCTCCCCCAGCCGCAGCTCCAGTTCCAGCAGCGGCTTCAGCTCCAGCTCTTCCAGCACCCGCGCGTGCGCACGCTCGGCCGAGCGGTGCGAGGCGACCAGCGAGCCGCGCACGGCTGGGGCGAGCCGTGCCGCCAGCAGCGCCGCCACCCCGGTGATGAAGCCGTCCAGCACCACCGGGATCCCCCGCGAGGCCGCCGCCAGCGCCGCCCCGGCCAGCGCGGCGATCTCCACCCCGCCCACCTCCGCCAGCGCATCCATCGGGTCCGGGCTCCGCCCACGGTAGCGCTCCAGCGCGCGGTCGATCGCCTCGGCCTTCCGACGCAGCGTCGCGCTCCCCACCCCCGTCCCCGTCCCCACCACCTCCCCGGCTTCCGCGCCCGTCAGGAGCGCCAGCAGCGCGGCGGCGGCGGTGGTGTTCCCGATCCCCACCTCGCCCAGCGCCAGCACGTCGCACGGGGGCCCCTCCAGCACCACGGCGGCCCCGGCGAGAAGCGCCCGCTCGGCCTCGGCGCGGGTCATCGCCGACTCCACGGCCAGGTTGCCGGTGCCGCGGCGGACCTTGCGGCGCACGATCCCGGTCGCCCCGCCAAAGTCGTGGTCCACGCCCACGTCCACCACCACGACCTCCGCCCCGACGCCTCGGGCGAGCGCGTTGATGGTCCCGCCCCCCGCGACGAAGTTGTAGCACAGCTTGGCGGTCAGCTGGGGGCGGTAGGCGCTGACCCCCTCGGCGCACACCCCGTGGTCCCCGGCGAAGATCAGCACCCGCTTCCGCTCCGCCCTGGGGTGGTCGGTGCACTGGATGCTGGCGAGGCGGACGGCCAGCTCCTCGATCCGTCCCAGGCTCCCGCGGGGCCGGGTCTGCGCGTCCAGCCGCGCCCGGACGCGGGCGGCGCGCTCCCCGTCCGGGTCCACCGCCGACACCGAGGCGGCCAGCGCTTCCAGCGTCATCGGCGGCGTTTCGGCGGATCCCTCGTCCCCGGTCTCCTCCCGCTCCGGCCGCCCCAGCAGCTCGCGGAGCGGGTCGCCCTCCCCATCACCGTCCCACCCGTCGAAGCGGACCAGTCCGGCCAGCCCCAGCCGCCCGCGCCACCCGGTCGCCTCCAGCAGCGGCGTTTCCGGGAACTCCACCGGGTAGCCGACGCACAGGAAGGCGACCGGGATCACCCCGGCAGGGAGGCGGAGCGCGGCGGACAGCTCCGCGTTGTCCACGATGCTGACCCACCCCACCCCCACTCCCTCGGCACGCGCGGCGAGCCACAGGTTCTGGATCGCCAGGCAGGTGCTGTACACGTCCGTCTCGCGGATGGTGTCGCGTCCCAGCACGTGCGGGCCGCCCCGCCGGGTGTCGCAGGTCACGCACACCGAGAGCGGCGCGTCCAGGATCCCCTGCAGCTTGAGGGCGCCGTATCGGGCGCGGCGGTCCCCGGCGAAGCGCCCGGCGGCCCGCTCGTTGGCGCCGCGGAACAGCTCGTAGATCTCCGCGCGGCGCTCCGGGGAGCGGATCACGACGAAGTCCCACGGCTGCATGAACCCCACCGACCCCGCCCGGTGCGCGGCGGACAGGATGCGGAGCAGCGTCTCGTCCGGGACGGGGTCCGGGCGGAAGTTGCGGATGTCGCGGCGCAGGGCGATGGCGTCGTACACCGCCTGCTTCGCCTCCGGCGGGAACTCGCCCTGTGCCCCGGTGGCGGTGGGTGAGTCGCCGGGGAGCGCGTGCGTGCTCATCCCGCCACTCCCGCGGTCCCCGACGCGATTCCGGCGTACGCGGGGAGGGGGATCCGCTCCACGGTGCGCTCGTCGCTCCCGTCCTCGGCCACCTCGATCCGGTAGCAGCACCCGTTGGACTGGTCGATCTCCCAGAAGCGCCGCCTCTCCCACCCCAGGGCGTGGATCAGGAGGACACGGTTCATGTGTCCGTGGCCGCACACCAGCACCACGTCGCCCGTGTGCGCGCGGACGATCCGGTCGAAGGCACGCCCCGCCCGCTCCCGCACGTCGTCCAGAGACTCCCCGCCGGGGAAGCGGACGCTCCACGGGTCGTGCCTCCACCGCCACTCCAGCCCGGGGTTGCATCGCCCCGCCGGCTCGGAGCCGCGCCCCTGCCAGAGCCCGTAGGAGATCTCCCGCAGCTCCGGAACGGTCACCAGCGGCACCCCCGTCCCACGCAGCACCGCGTCGGCCGTTTCGCGGGCGCGGCGCAGGGGGGAGGTGTACCCGGCGTCGAAGTCCACCTCGCGGAGCAGGGCGCCGACCGCTTCAGCCTGGGCGCGCCCCTCGGCGTTCAGCGGGGTGTCGGTGGTCCCCTGGTACAGGGCGCGGCGGTTCCAGTCGGTCTCGCCGTGGCGGATCAGGTAGAGGGTGGGCATTCGCTCGGGTTCGTGTGTCTCGGGACCTGGGCTCGCGATTCAGTGCGCCGGGATCGATACGGGAGGGGTGGCCGGCGCTCCGGCGCCC
>JAFAYN010000264.1 GCA_019240375.1 Gemmatimonadota bacterium | reverse complement strand
GTGTGGCCATGACGCGCTCCCCCGGCTTCCGCGCGCTCCCGCTCCTGGCGGCGGCGCTCCTGGGCGCCCTGGCGGGCACTCGTCCGGCCGCGGCGCAGGAGGTCCGCGTCCGCGACCTGATCGTCGCCGACGGGGCCGTCCCGATGCGCCTGGTGGGGTACGGGCTGGTGGTGGGGCTCGACGGCTCCGGCGACCGGGCCAGCGGCGGGCGAGGGGCCACCTACACGGTGCAGTCCGTCGCCAACCTCCTGCGCCGCTTCGACGTGGAGGTGCCGCCCGAGATGCTGGCGACCCGAAACGCCGCCGCCGTGCTGGTGACGGCCGAGGTCTCGCCCTACCTGCGCCCGGGCGCCCACTTCGAGGTGCAGGTCTCCTCGCTGGGCGACGCCCGCTCGCTCAAGGGCGGGGTGCTGTGGATGACGCCGCTGGTTTCCGACGCGGGGGGAACCCCGTACGGCACCGCGCAGGGGCGCCTGGTGACCGCCGCCGCCGACCCGACGGACCGCCGCCGCGGCGGCGACGACGGGGACGCTTCGGTGCGCATCCCGGCGGGCGGCGTGGTGGAGACGGACCTGCCGCGGCCGGCCTTCGCATCGTCCTCAAGACTCCTTCTCCGCGAGCCGAACCTTGGAACTGCGGTCCGCGTCGCCGACGCGGTCAACGCCGCGCTCGGACAGGGCGCGGCCACCGTGGAGGACCCGGGCTCCATCGCCCTCAAGCTCCCCGCGGGGGGCGCCGCCGCGGGGCTCGCCAAGATCGGCGACCTGCGCGTGAAGCCCGACCGGCCGGCGCGGCTGGTGATCGACGGGCGCGACGGGACGGTGGTGGCGGGCGGCGACCTGACGGTGGGCGAGGCCGTGGTGAGCCACGGCGAGCTGACGCTGACGGTCGGCGGCGGGGCGGGGACGGGAGGCGGGCAGCAGAACCCGGGGCAGGTCCGCGTCGCGGCGGGGACCCCGGTGCAGGACGTCGCCGCGGCGCTCCACGCCGTGAACGCACCGGCCGCGGAGATCGCGGCCATCTTCGAATCGCTCCGCGAGGTCGGGGCCCTTGCCGCAGAGGTGGTGGTACGATGAACGAGATCGGGAGGGCGACGGCCGGCGGGGCGCCCGGCGCGGGAGAAATGACCCGCCTGCGGGCCGTCTCCAGGCAGATGGAAGGGGTGTTCGTGCAGCAGCTCTACAAGGCGATGCGCGACACCGTCCCCGAGGGGGGATTCGCGAGCGGGGGGCAGGGCGAGGAGATGTTCACCGGGCTCCTCGACCAGCACCTGTCCGACGCGACCGCCGCCTCTTCGAGCCGCGGGCCGGGCGAGGCGCTGTTCCGCCAGATGAGCGCGGCCCTGCGGGCCAAGGAGGCACGGTGATCGCCACGGGACGCATGCTGCGCGTCGACGGGGAGACCCCGTCCGACGAGGCCATCGAGGAGCTGGCCGAGGCCATCGGGTCCGAGTGCCACCTGCTGGACGAGCTGCACGACCTGGTCCGCCGCCAGCGCGACGCGCTCGCCCACGACGACCTGCAGGGGGTGGAGGACACCGTGTACGCCACCCACCGGGTCCTCCTCACGCTGCGCGAGGCGCGCCGCCGCCGGGGGAACCTGAACCACCTCTTCGGGTGGGCGGAGGCGAGCCGCCTTTCCGAGCTGGACGACCTGCTCGGGGAGCGGATGGACCCGGCGCTGCGCGCCGCGCGGGACCGGCTGTGCGACCGCGCGCAGGCGCTCTCGCGGGAGGTGGAGGTGAACCGCTCGGTGCTGCGCACCGCGCTGGCCGCCACCGACGACTATGCGCGCACCCTGTACGCCGGCGCCCCCTCGGGCGACGGCCCGTACCCCTCCGCGCCGGGCAGGATCGAGCGTGGCTCCCCGGTACTGTTCGATCGGACGGCCTGACATGTCGCTCAACAACATCCTGGGGATCGCCCGCAGCGCGCTGGTCACGCAGCAGGCCGCGGTGCAGGTCACCTCCCAGAACATCAGCAACGCCGCCACCGAGGGGTACTCGCGCCAGCGCGTGGCGCTCTCGTCCAACGACGCGGTTCGCGCCGCGGGCGGGTTCCTGGGAACGGGCGTGCACATGGACGACGTGCAGCGCGTCCGCGACTCGCTGCTGGACGACGCGGCCCGCCGCGAAGGGGGGAACGCCTCCGGGCGCGCCCTCCGCCGCGACCTGCTGGGCGAGGTGGAGGGCGTGTTCGGGGACGTCGACTCGGCCCCGATCTCCGGCGCGATGGAGGACTTCTGGGCGTCCTGGTCCGACCTGGCGAACCACCCCTCCACCGGGAGCATGCGCACCCTGGTGCGCGACCGGGGCGAGCGCCTGGGGACGGCGATCAACGACGCCCTGACGGCGCTGGACGGGACGGCCAAGTCGGCCCAGGCCCACCTGACCGCCGCCGTGGACGACGTCAACTCCCTGGCCGACCAGGTCGCCCGGCTCAACGGCGAGATCCAGACGGCCGAGCTGGGCGGGACCACGGCGGGGGACCTGCGCGACACCCGCGACCGGCTCCTCGACCAGCTTTCCAACCGGGTGGGGACGCAGGTGGTGAACCGCTCCGACCACACGCTGGCCGTGGTGGTTTCCGGGGTGACGCTGGTGGACGGGAACACCGCCCGCAAGCTGGAGGTGCGCAGCTCCGGGGGGACCCTTTCCGTGGGTGTCCCGGGGAGCAGCACCACCCTGCGCGACCCGGGCGGCGACATCGGCGCGGCGCTGGACGTCGCCAACGTGGAGGTGCCGCGCGTGCAGGCCGAGCTGCGCACCTTCGCCGAGAACCTGGTGACCGAGGTGAACGCCGCCCACCAGTCCGGGACCGGGCGCGACTTCTTCTCCGTCGACGCCAGCGGCCGGGTGTCGCTTTCCGCCGACGTGTCCGACCCGGCGGTGATCGGGGTGACCCCCTCGGGGCAGGGGGACAACCGGGTGTCCCTGGCCATGGCCGCGCTGCGGGACAAGCAGGTCCCCGGGCTGGGCGGGAAGACCTTCGGCGACGCCCACGCGGAGATCGTGGTGGGGGTGGGGCAGCGCCTGAGCGCGGCCGACGCCGACGCCACCGTTTCCGACACGCTGGCCCGCCAGTCCGACGCGCGCCGCTCCGCGGTGAGCGGGGTGTCGTCCGACGAGGAGCTGATCCAGCTCATGCGCTACCAGCAGGCGTACATGGCCGCGACGAAGCTGGTGAACAGCGTCGACGAGATGATGCAGTCCGTCCTTCAGATGGGAGCGTAGCGTATGCTGATCCTGGCAAGGAAGCCGGGGGAGTCCATCGTCCTCGACGGTGGGATCCGGGTCGTGGTGCTGGAGTGTGACCGCCGAGGGGTGCGCATCGGGATCGAGGCGCCCGCCGAGGTGGGGATCGTCCGCGGCGAGATCGTGGACGCGGTCGCGACGGAGAACCGGCGCGCCACCGCGTCGGCCGCCGCGGCGCAGGAGTGGGCCGGCTTCCTCCCGGTCCTGACCGTGGCCGCCCCCGCCGGGGGCGCGCCGGTGGAGGAGCCGGTCCCGTGAGCCAGGAGGCGCTGCTCCGGTCGCGCGTCCTGATCGTCGACGACGAGCGGCAGAGCGTCACCCTGCTGGAGCGCTTCCTGGAGCGGCAGGGGTACACCGACGTGCACGCGCTCACCGACTCGCGGCAGATCCTCACCCGGTTCGACGAGATCCGTCCGGACCTGGTGATCCTGGACCTGCACATGCCCAACGTGAGCGGGCTGGCGGCGCTGGAGTTCATCCGCGCGGGCGAGCTCCCGGACTCGTTCCTCCCGGTGCTGGCGCTGACCGGCGACGCCAGCGTGGAGCTGCGCCACCGGGCGCTGGAGCTGGGGGCGAACGACTTCCTGACCAAGCCGCTCGACCTGTTCGAGGCGGCGTACCGGGTCCGCAACCTGCTGCATGCCCGCTACCTGCACGGGGAGCTGGAGCGCCGCAACGGGGTGCTGGAGCAGCGGGTGGCGGAGCGGACGTGGGAGCTGCGCGACGCGCAGCTCGACATCCTCGAGCGCCTGGCCCGCATCGCCGAGCACACCGACGAGGACGCGGGACGGCACTGCCGCCAGGTGGGGGAGCTGTCCGGCCGGATCGCGGCGCTGATGGGGCTCCCGCCCGAGCGGGTGGCGCTCCTGCAGAAGGCCGCCCAGCTCCACGACGTGGGGAAGATCGGGCTCCCCGAGGCGATCCGCGCCAAGGCGGGGATCCTCACCGACGAGGAGATGGAGGCGATGCGCGCCCACACCCTGGTGGGGGAGCGCATCCTGGGCGACGGCGCCACCGAGCTGGTGCGCCTTGCCGCGGCGATCGCGGCGGGGCACCACGAGCAGTGGGACGGGGCGGGATACCCGCGCGGGCTGCGCGGGGAGGAGATCCCGCTGGAGGCCCGCATCGTGGCCGTGGCCGACTTCTACGACGCCCTGGCCCACGACCGCCCCTGGCGGCCGGCGTGGCGCGTGGAGCGGATCATCGACGAGATCCGCAGGCAGCGCGGCCGCCGCTTCGACCCCGAGGTGGTGCTCGCCTTCCTGAAGCTCCCCCTGCGCCACGCGACCGCCGAGCAGCCCGAGTACGCCACGGTGGAGTAGCGCCGGCGCGTCCGGCCCTCACCTCCCCGCGGCGCGTGCCGCGGCCAGGGTGGGGAGACGGAGGACGGAGGCTCCCCCGTTCCCACCGGGCGCCGCGAGCTCGCCTCCCGCCAGGGAGGCGAGCCGTTCCGCTTCGGCGGAGTCCAGTCCCGTGGAGTCCGGCGTTCCCACCGGCCCCGGGCGGGGGCCCACCGTCAGCGTCACCCACCGGTCATCACCCTCCACCCGGACGAACACCTCGCCGCCGTCCGTCGCCAGCGCGGAGCGCCCGGCGGCGGCCAGCAGGAGGAGCACCAGGCGGAGGAGGGCGCCCTCTTCCGCCAGCACCGGCGGGAGGCCCGCCGGGATCTCCTCGGCCACCCGGAGGTCGCGCAGCACGTCGAGCTGCCGGAACAGCTCCATCGCGCTCTCCACCACCCCCGGCACCAGGAGGGGGACAGGCGACGCGCCCCGGCGCGCGGGGAGCAGGCGCAGGAGCCCCACCATCCGCTCCAGCAGGTCGGTTTCGCGCTCCAGCAGGGCCGCGTAGTCCCGCCCCGCGCCGTCTCCCACCAGGGAGACCAGCGCCCGCAGCGTCGCCACCCGGTTGTTCAGCGTGTGGCCGATCCCGGCCAGGAGGGAGTCCACCAGGGCCGCCCATCCCTCCCGTTCCCGCTCCGCGTCCGTGCTCAACGGGCGCTCCAGTTTTGCCGGCGGACGGCCGATACTCCGTCCCAGAGAATCCCGGCTCCTTCCGGGGTAGAACCGCGTGCGCGTGAGGATTCCTTGTTCATCATCATCGGGCTGGTGGTCGTCTTCGGGAGCATCATCGGAGGGTACGTGATGCACCATGGCCACATGGGTGTGCTCATGCAGGTCTCCGAGTTCATCATCATCGGCGGCGCCGCGCTCGGCGCGCTGGTGGTCGGCAACCCGCCGTCGCTGCTGAGCCGCATGATCAAGGAGCTGCTGGCGCTGCTCAAGCCCGCTCCGTTCGGCAAGGCCGCGTACGAGGAGCTGATGCAGGTTCTGTACGACGTGTTCCAGGCGGCCCGCCGCGAGGGGATGATCGCGCTGGAAGCCCACATCGAGACTCCCGAGTCCAGCGAGATCTTCAAGAAGTATCCCAACTTCCTGCACCACGAGCACGCGGTGTCGTTCCTGGCGGACACGCTCAAGGTGCTGCTCACGGGAACGGTGGAGGACCACAACCTGTCCGAGATCCTGGAGATGGATCTGGAGCGCCACCACGAGGAGGCGATGAGCGTTTCCCACGCGCTGACTCGCGTGGCCGACGCGCTCCCCGGGTTCGGGATCGTGGCCGCGGTGCTGGGGGTGATCATCACCATGGGCTCCATCAACGGCGCCGCCGGCGAGATCGGCGAGAAGGTGGCCGCCGCGCTGGTGGGGACCTTCCTGGGGATCCTCCTCTCGTACGGGGTGGTGGGGCCGCTGGCGACGGCGCTGGAAGGGCGCGCCCGCAGCGAGGGCGACTACATGTCGTGCATCCGCACGGCGATCCTCTCCTTCGCCCGCGGCGATTCGCCGATGACCTCGGTGGAGTTCGCCCGGCGCAACATCGAGCCCGGCGACCGCCCGTCGTTCGCGGAGCTGGAAGGACTCACCCGTAAGAGGGCGGCATAATGGCTTCGGCAAAGGACGGGCGGAAGCTCGTCATCCGCAGGGTCAAGAAGGTGCAGGGCGGGGGGCACCACGGCGGCTCCTGGAAGGTGGCCTACGCGGACTTCGTGACCGCGATGATGGCCTTCTTCATGGTGATGTGGATCCTGGGGATGAGCGCGCAGGCCCGCTCCTCCATCGAGTCGTACTTCTCCAACCCCGCGGGGCTGAAGCAGGGGTACTCCGGCGGGAACAACCCGCTCGGCGCGGGCTTCTCGGCCACCAAGGGCGGCGGGGTGGGGAAGCTGCGGCTGATCTCCCGCGCGCAGGAGCGGCGCGAGATGATGCAGATGGGGGAGCGGATCCGCGCCCGCATCCGCAGCTCCGACGGGCTGCGCGAGATCGCGGCGCAGGTCGAGGTGACGATGAGCGAGCAGGGGCTGCGCATCGAGCTGGTGGAGACCGGCAAGGGCGAGACCTTCTTCGCCTTCGGCGACGCCACGGTGAAGCCGGCGACCCGCCGCGCGCTGGAGGTGATCGCCTCGGAGCTGAAGACCGGGGACGAACCGGTGGTGATCGAGGGGCACACCGACTCGGCGCCCTTCAGCCGCGGGCACGGCGGCTACACCAACTGGGAGCTTTCCGCCGACCGCGCCAACGCGGCGCGCCGGGCGCTGGAATCGGCGGGCGTGGCGCCGGAGCAGGTCAGGGAGGTGCGCGGCTACGCCGACCGCCACCCCCGCGTGGCCGGGAACCTGCTCGACCCGACCAACCGGCGCATCTCCATCCTCCTCCCCTTCTCCTCGGCCGCCCCGTCGGCGCCCGGAGCCGAGGGAGCGCCGGAGGCACAGCCGAAGGCGCCGGAGATCCCGAAGACGGCCGGGGAAAGCTCGGTCACCACCACCTGAGGCCAAGTTCTTCCGGAAACGGAAGCCGCGAGAAAGGGCTGCCGCGATCTCACCAGGGATCACGGCGGCCCTCGCTTCGTTCCCCTGCTTCTTCGCGTCGGCGTACATTTCATGACACGAGTTCGGGTTGGCTTCCGCCGTGAGACGATTAGCATGATCGGTGTGGAATCACATGGATCGTCCCACAGCCCGGAAGCCACGGACCCGGAAGTCACGCGTGAACTCTACGTCCCGATCTCGACGCGTCACCGCTCCCCGGGCCGGCAGGCCCTCCCCACCGCCCCCGGCCCTGCTGCACGGGCAGGGTGAGGTCCTGGTGGGAACCACGATCCTGGACGAATTCCCTGAGCCGGCGGGAGGGGTGCTCTGGCAGACGCTCCGGGACGTACACCTGTGGGTCCGCGCGGCGCCCGCGGAACGGACAGGGCTGTTCTCCGGCGATGCGCTGCGCGGCAGGCTCGCGATGCTGATGGCTCACCTCGTCGATCCCGACCTCCGGGCTCCGCTGGTACGCCTGGGCTTCCTCCTCCTCGGGAAGCCCGCGAAAGCCGAGGCGAAGCGGGTCGCGGCGGAGTGCCGCCGCGTGGTGGAGTGGGCGGAGCGCCGGGCAGCGCTCGGAACGGCACTGGCTTTCGCGCAGGCCGCGGCGCTCGCCGCTCCGGCCGACGCGGCTCTCGCGCTGGAAACCGGGATCCTGGCGGTAGCGAGGGGAGAGGAAGCACGCGCCGAAAGCTGGCTGCGCCGGGCGCTGGTCCTCGCGCGTCGTGAGGGCGACCGGTCCGCGCACGCACGCGCCTGCCTGGAGCTGGGGGATCTGTATGCCGGGAGGGACAGCGTGCTGTTGGCACGTGGTTTCTACCTGCGAGCCCTGGGGCAGGGGCGCCGCAAAGGACGGTGGGAGGTCCGCGGCGCGGCTCTGCGCGGATTGTCCCAGCTGACAGAGGCCCACGGTGATCCTGCCGAAGAGCATGGCACGAGCCGATCCGGCGCACTATCGTAGACCTGCCACGTACACCGCCGCCGTCCGACACCTGAAGTACCATGGAACAAGACACCTCCAGAAAACCCCGCCCGGGGCGTCCGCATACCATTCCCTTTCCTCCGCCGGCCCTGGGCTGGTCGCATGAGGTCAGCGTCCTGGAGGACCTGGGGAGCGATCTGGCGCTCACCTTCTGGCGGATACTGCGCAGGGTACGTATGTGGGCGGAGGCGGAGCCGGAAGAGCACGACTCTTTTTCTCCACTCGATCAGACGGAAGCCGTGCAGCGTCTCCAACTCGCGTGCGCCTTCGCGCCGGAGTTAGCTGATACATTCGGAACGTTCGCGGTGTTGGTCCGGACACCACGTCAGGTCCAGCCGCGAAAATTGGCGGAGGCTTGTCGGCTGGTGTGTGATTGGGCACAGGGGAAGTCCCTACCGCAGGTCGCGATGCTCTTCGCCGAGGCGGCCGCAACCGTAGATCCAAGCCATCCGACCTGGGCAAACGACGCGGGGCAGCTGTGTCGGGTCATGGGGTTGAGCGAGCGGTCCCTGGAGTGGTTCCATCGCGGGTTCGGTCTCGCCGTGCAGTCGAAGAGCCGGTATGAGGTGATCTATGCGCTGCATCGCGAAGGCCTGGTGATGAGCGACCTGGGAAGGGATGACGAGGCAAGGTCGTTGTTGAACAAAGCTTTGCGAAGAGCCCTGGGCGACAGGGCGAGAGCACGGGCCGCTGCGATCCACCACGATCTGATGCTGATTGCAACGAGAACGGACACGTACTCCGATGTGGGAGCGCACCTGCTCCCGGCTCTTGATTATTATCCCAGCTACGACCCCCGCATTCCGGTCCTGGTGCACGATTGGGCGGTTTCTCTTTCCGAGCAGGGGACGACCGGAGTCGCGATCTCGCTTCTCTCGCAGCTCCTACCCCTGTTCTCACCCGAGAAGCAGTCGGTGGTGTACGGAAATCTTGCCATTTCCCTGGCCCGAGCGGGTCTTCGAGAGCGCTTCGAAGAGGCTGTCGGAAGGGCTTTCCAGCAGGTTGGCACCGATAGGAGCTGGTTGCCGATCGCGCTGTCGTCGACCGCCGAGGCGGCAGGCATGTTCGGCAAGTGGGACCAGGCGGCGGAACTCGCAAGGAGGGGCCTGGAAGCGGCACGGGAGAATCGGAACATATGGTACGAGAGACACACCCTGACGCTGCTCGACAGGATCGCTCGCCACGATCTGTCACTGGTTCCGGTACAGACGCCGGATGTGGACCGAATAGAGATGACGGAGCGGCGGGTGGTCGCTCGCCTGCAGCGCTGGAAAGCACGAGGAGGTGCCCGCCTGGAACTGTGAGGGAAAGCCGGCCCTCTCACCCGCTCCGCACCATCCGCAGGTGCTCGCTGGCCCACAGGAGCGAGTCGCGGTACAGCCGGGACAGCTCGCTGTTGTCCAGCCCCAGCGCCCCCGAGCGGGTGTCCACCTGCCGCCACTCCCCCCGCTCGAACGCCTCCACCAGCTCCAGGTAGCCGGCGTACTCCCCCTGCCGCTCCTCCAGCGCCGCGCGCACCCCGGGCACCACCGCGATCCGGTCCAGGATCTCGTGCATGGGGGTCCCCAGCA
>JAFAYN010000168.1 GCA_019240375.1 Gemmatimonadota bacterium | reverse complement strand
AGCGGCACCGATTCCCCAGGGGTCGGTGCCGTTTTCTCCGCGGGCCTTCTCGGTGAGTCAGTCGTCGACCCTCTTCACGTCCGCTGCGCGCGGGCCCTTTGGGTCGTCCACCACCTCGAACTCCACCTTGTCCCCACGCTTGAGCGTCTTGAACCCCTCCATCTGGATGGAAGAGTGATGTACGAAGACATCCTTTCCCCCATCATCCGGACGAATGAAGCCGAAGCCCTTGTCGTCCTTGAAGAACTCCACGATGCCAGTCTGTCGAGCCATGATGCCTCCGCTGTGACGGAACCGGACGGATGCCGCGGCGTCGCCCCGTCCCGCGGCGCCCCGGGCTGCTTGCTGTGGGGGGACCACATAGCAAGGACCGTTCCGCGTCCCTTCCGCCACCGTTCGAGACGGCGGATCCGGCCCCGGCTCAGGCGTCCCGGGGTGGCCGCGGCGCCCCGGTCAGCTCGATGATCGCCACCTCCGGCCGGCACAGGAAACGGACCGGGAGGTGCACGGTTCCCACCCCGCGCGACACGTACACCTGCGTCCACGGCCGCCGACGCAGCCCCTCCTCGTACAGCTCCTCGTTCTGCGCCGGGTTCCTCAGCGCTCCCACCCAGGGGAGGCGCACCTGTCCGCCGTGTGTGTGCCCGCTGAGCACCAGGTCCACCTGGTCGTAGTCCCGGCGGGCACGCTCCGCCTGGTCCGGGTCGTGGGCCAGGAGCAGGGTGAAGTCGCGCCGCTCCGGGTCGGGGAGGGAGTCCAGGTGCGGGCGCCCCATGGAGTAGTCGTCCACCCCCGCGACGCAGAGGCGCGCCCCGCTCACCTCGTGAATCACCGCCGCGTTGGTCAGGTCGGTGATCCGGGGGTGCTCCGCGATCTGCTCGTGCCAGCGCTCGATCCCCACCAGGTAGTCGTGGTTCCCCGGGACGGCGTATACCCCCAGCGGCGCGTCCAGGCAGGCCAGGGCGCCCAGCACCTCGCGGAACCCCGGCGCGTCGTCCGCCGCGAAGTCGCCAGTCAGCGCGATCAGGTCCGGCTTCGCGGCCGCGGCCATCCGGCAGGCGCGGCGGATCAGCGAGAGCGGCGTCCCGGCCCCGGCGTGCATGTCGGTGAGCAGGGCGATGCGCAGCCCCTCCAGCGAGGGGTGCAGCCCGCGCACGTGGATGCGGGGGCGGGTCACCTCCAGCCAGCGCGGCTCCACCAGGAAGGCGTAGGCGCCGAGGGCACCGGCCCCCAAGGCGGTGGCGGACAGGAGGCGTCGGGCGAGGGAGTGCTTGCTCATGCCGCGCGCCGAATGCAAGCGCCAGACCAGGGGGTGGCACCGTGCTTGCCGAATGATTCCGCCGCTCTCATCTTCCTGTCGCCGCCTCCCGGGCCCGTCCCGCCGAGGCCGTCGACCCATACCACTACTACATAATCCGGGGCCGGGCGCTTCCGGCCCACGCACGAGGAGATCATGGCCGACACCCTTTCCGTACGAAGCGAAGACCGGGCCCTGCTCGACCAGGCGTCCGTGCAGTCTCTCCTGCAGGCGGTCGGGGGCGCGCTCCGCGTCACCGACGGGGGCGAGGTGGAGGTGGTGAGCGAGGAAGCGCTGCGCGGGGAGGGGATCGACCGCCTGGTGCGCGCCGCCGTCTTCGGCGACGAGGCCGAGCGGAACACCGCGCGCTGGCTGATCGGCGAGGCGGGGCGGCGGGTGGGGATCGCCCCCGCCTCCATCCACGATCTGTACGCGGCGCGCGGCCGGGGCGAGGTGCACGGCTTCACCGTCCCCGCCATGAACATCCGCGCCGCCTCGTACGACACCGGCCGCGCCCTCTTCGCCGCCGCGCGCGACCTGAAGGTGGGCGCGCTGATCTGCGAGATCGCCCGCTCCGAGATCGGCTACACCGACCAGCGCCCCGCCGAATATGTCGCGGTGCTGACCGCCGCCGCCATCCGCGAGGGGTGGAGCGGCCCGCTCTTCGTGCAGGGCGACCACTTCCAGCTCAACGCCAAGAAGTACAAAGCGGATCCCGACGCCGAGATGCGCGCGGTCAAGGACCTGATCAAGGAAGCGCTGCACGCCGGCTTCTACAACATCGACGTCGACACCTCCACCCTGGTCGACCTGTCGCAGGACGGGCTGGACGCGCAGCAGCACACCAACTACCGGCTGTCGGCCGAGCTGACCGCGTACGTGCGCCACTACCAACCCGAGGGGGTGACGGTCTCGATCGGCGGCGAGATCGGCGAGGTGGGGACCGAGAACTCCACCCCCGAAGAGCTGCGC
>JAFAYN010000115.1 GCA_019240375.1 Gemmatimonadota bacterium | reverse complement strand
TCCACCACGCTGAAGATGGTGGTGTCGGCGCCGATCCCGAGCGCCAGGGTGAGCACGGCCACGAGCGTGAAGCCCGGGGTGCGGAGGAGCGCGCGAACCGTGTACCGCAGGTCCTGAAGGAAGGCGTCCATGGAAGTCCTCCGGGGGTTGGCGTCCGGCCGCGGGTCACTCGCCGCGCAGGGCGATCATCGGGTCCACCCGGGTGGCGTGGCGCGCCGGGAGCCAGCAGGCCAGGAGCGCGGTGGCGGCCAGGAGGAGCGGCACCGCCGCGAAGGTGGCCGGGTCGGTCCCGCCCACCTCCCACAGCAGCGAGGCCAGGAGCCGCCCCACGGCCAGCGCCCCCACCACCCCGATCGCCATCCCCAGCAGCACCGGGCGCATCCCCTCCCCCACCACTTGGCGGAGCACGTCGCGGGCGGAGGCGCCGAGCGCCATGCGGATCCCGATCTCGTGCGTGCGCCGGGCGATGGTGTACGCCATCACCCCGTACACGCCCACCATCGCCAGGAGGAGCGCCACCACGGCCAGGACCCCCAGCATCGCGGCGTTGACGCGCTGGATGAAGAGGGCGTCCGACACCACCCGGTCCATGCCGCGCATCCCGTACACGGGCTGGTCCGGGTCCAGGGCGTACACGGCGCGGCGCGCGGCGGCCCCCACCGCGAGCGGGTCGCCCGTGGTACGCACCACCACCCCGATGCGCTGGGAGGGCGCCTGCGCGTACGGGAGGTACAGGTAGGCGCGGGAGTGTTTCCCGAGCCTCCAGTCGGCCACGTCGTCCACCACCCCCACCACCTCGCGCGATTCCCCGCGCGGCATCCGGAGGCGCCGCCCCAGCGGGCTCCGACCGGGCCAGAACTGCTCCGCCATCCCCCGGCTCACCACCGCCACCGGGGGCGCACCCTCCCGGTCCGCCGCGGTGAAGGCACGCCCGCGGAGGAGCGGGATCCCGATGGCGCGGAAGTAGTCCGGGCTCACCAGCCGCAGGTTGGCCGAGGGGGTGTCGGCCGGAGTGGGAACGGCGAGCCCCTCGACGGTGAAGCGGAGCTGCTTTCCCTCCCCCGTCAGCGGGAGCGGGTCCACCGTCCCCACCGAGGCGACGCCGGGGAGGGCGCTCAGCCGCCCGATCAGCGCGTCCTGGAAGGCGAGGATCTTCCCGGCGTCGGCGTAGCGCGCCGACGGGAGGGCGAGCCAGAAGGTGAGGGTCCTTTCCGGGCGGAAGCCGGGGTTGGCCTCCGTCTGGTGGAGGAAGCTGCGCACCATCAGCCCCGTCCCGGTCACCAGCACCAGCGCCAGCGCCACCTCCCCCACCACCAGGGCGGTGCGCAGCCGGCCGCTCCGCGTTCCCCCGGTGGAGCCGCGCTCCCCCTCCTTGATCACCGCGCTCAGGTCGGGGCGGGAGGCCTGCAGCGCCGGGACCAGCCCGAACAGGAGCCCGGTCACCAGCGAGGCGAGTGCCGTGTACGCCAGCGCGTGCCGGTCCACCGCCAGGTGCGCGATCTGGGGGACGAGCTCCCGGAAGCCGGGAGGGAAGGCGAGGCGCAGCGCGTCCACTCCCCACACCCCCAGGAGCGCCCCGAGCGCCCCGCCCAGCAGCGCCAGCACCAGGCTCTCGGTGAGGAGCTGCCGCACCAGCCGCCACCGGCTGGCCCCCATCGCCACCCGCACCGCCACCTCGCGCTGGCGGACGGAGGCGCGCACCAGGAGGAGGTTGGCGACGTCCGCGCAGGCGATGAGGAGGACGAACCCCACCGCTCCCAGCAGCACCAGCAGGATGGGACGGATCGGCCCCTGGAAGAGCCCCTCGTTCAGGGGGTGGACCGACATCCGCCACCCCTGCTCGGCATCCGGGAAGCGGCGCTCCAGGTCACGGCTGAGGGCGTCCACCTCGGCGCGGGCGGCGGTGATCGGGACGCCGGGGCGGAGCTTCGCCACCAAGCGGAGGGAGTGCGCCCGCCGGCTCTGCCAGAGCGAGTCGGGAAGCACCAGCGGGGTCCACACGTCCCCGTGGCCGGGGAAGCGGAAGTCCGCCGGGAGGACGCCCACGACGGTGGTCCCCACCCCGTCCAGCATTACCGTCCGCCCCACCACCCCCGGATTCCCGGCGAAGTGGCGCTGCCAGAAGTCGTGCCCCAGCACCGCCACGGCGGGGGCGCCCACCCGGTCCTCGCCGGGGAGGAAGCCGCGCCCCAGCGCCGGGCGCACCCCCAGCAGCGGGAAGAAGGAGGGGTCGACGGTCTGCCCCTCCACCTGCTCGGGCTCCCCCGCCCCGGTCAGGGTGTACCCGGCCAGGTCGTACGCGGCCACCCCCGCGAACGAGCGCGCCCCCTCACGGAGCGCCCCCACGTGCGCGGGGGTCAGCTCGCCGTACTCCCGCCCTTCCCGGGCGTTGTTGTCCCACACCACCGCCAGGCGGTCGGCGTCGGCGAAGGGGAAGGGACGGTACAGCAGGGTGTAGACGACGCTGAACACCGCCGTGTTCCCGCCGATCCCCAGCGCCAGCGCCAGCACCGCCATCCCCACGAACCCGGGGCTCCGCCCCAGGGTCCGCAAGGTGTACCGCAGGTCCTGCAGCAGCGTGTCCATGCGACGGTGTCTCCGGGATGAGGGTCAGTCGGCGCGCAGGGCGATCATCGGGTCCACGCGGGTGGCGCGGCGGGCGGGGAGGTACGAGGCCAGCAGCGCCGCCAGGGCGAGCACCGCCGGCGCCCCCACGAGGAGGGCGGGGTCGGCCGGGCTCACCCCGTACAGCAGCCCCGACGCGGCGACGCCGAACAGCACCGCCAGCGCCAGCCCGGTCGCCAGCCCGATCCCCACCAGCCGCATGCTCCCGCCCACCACCATCCGCAGCAGCGCCTCGCGGCTGGCCCCCAGCGCGGCGCGGATCCCGATCTCGCGGGTCCGCTGCACCACCGAGTACGAGACCACGCCGTAGATCCCCACCGTGGCGAGGAGGAGCGCCAGCCCGCCGAACACCCCCAGCAGCGCCGCCCCGAAGCGCGCGGGCATCAGCGAAAGCTCCATCTCCTCGGTCATGGTCTTTGGGCGGGGGAGTGGGAGCGAGGGGTCGAGCGACTGCGCCGCCGCCGCCAGCGGCCGGGCCAGCGCCGCGGGGTCGCCGGAGGTGCGCACCAGGAGCGTCATCTCGCCGTTGTACGCCCCCGCGTGGGGGAGGTACAGGGTGGGGCGCGGCTCCTCGCCCAGCGACACGTACTTGGCGTCGCGCGTCACCCCCACCACCGTCATCGGCTTCCCGCCGTAGTCGAGCCGCTTCCCCAGCGCGTCGGCGCCGGGCCAGGTGCGGCGGACGAAGGTCTCGTTCACCACCACCGCGTCCGCCTCTCCCTCGGCCAGCTCCCGGCCGCGCAGCACCGGGGTCCCCACCGTGGCGAAGTACTTCGGCCCGATCACGTTGAAGTAGGCCGTCCGGCGCCCGTTCGGGTCGTCGCCGGGGAGGGCGAAGCTGGTTTCCATGTTGCTCCCGCTGAGCGGGACCACCTGCACCACCGCGGCGGAGCGGACGCCGGGGAGCGATTCCGCGCGCGCCGCCAGCCGGTGGTAGAACTCCCGCCCCCGCTCCTCGGAGTACTGGCGCAGCCCCAGGTCCACTCCCAGGTCCAGCACGTGCTCCGGCCGGAAGCCGGGGTCGATGTGCCGCGCGTTGGCCAGGCTGCGCAGGAACAGGGCGGAGCCCCCCAGCAGCACCATGCACAGCGTCACCTCCCCCACCACCAGCGCGCCGCGCAGCCGCGAGCGCCGGTGGCCCGGGGTGTCGTCCTTGAGCGCCCCCACCAGCTCGGGCGACGAGGCCCGCAGCGCCGGCACCAGCCCGAACAGGAGGCTGGTCCCCAGCGACACCAGGAGCGTGTACGCCAGCACCCGCCGGTCGGGGGACAGGTCCACGGCGATGGGGAGGTCCTGCGGGAGGAAGCCGAGGAGAAGGTCGGTGGTCCACAGCGTGATCACCAGCGCCAGCGCCCCCCCCGCCAGCGCCAGGAGGACGCTCTCGGTGAGGAGCTGGCGCACCAGCCGCGCCCGCTTCGCGCCCAGCGACAGGCGGATGGCGATCTCCCGGCTGCGCGACATCCCCCGCGCCAGGAGGAGGTTGGACAGGTTGGCGCAGGCGATCAGGAGCACCAGCCCCACCACCGCCAGGAGCATGGCCGAGGCGGCCAGGGCGGGGGTGCGCAGCTCGGCGTTGATCCCGCGCGCCGAGTCCACCCGCAGGCGCACCGGCTCGCGGAGCGACGGGTCGAGCCGGGTGAGCTGCGCGGCGAGCGCCGCCAGGTTTCCCGCGGCCTGCTGGCGCGAGACGCCGGGCTTCAGGCGGGCGGTGACGTACATGCTCCCCCCCACCTCCGCCAGGTCGGTCCCGGTGAGCGGGCGCGACTCGGCCAGGGGGACCCACAGGTCGGGGGCGTACCCCAGGTAGGCGCCGTCGTACCCCTGCTTCGCCACCCCCACCACCGCGTACGGGTGGGTGTTCAGGCGGATCGTGCTCCCCACCACCCCCGGGTCCCCGCCGAAGCGCCGCCGCCAGAAGCGGTGGCTGAGCACCACCTCGGGGTACGCGCCGGGCGCCGCCGCGTCCGGGGTGTCGAAGGTCCGCCCCCGCGCCGCGGGGACCCCGAGCACCCGGAAGTAGTCGCCGCTCACCAGCATCCCGTACACGCGCTCGTTCCCGGTGGGGGCGTTCATCGCCAGGGTGGCGTTGCGCTCCCCCACGATCCCGGCGAGCGACGTGTTGTGCTCCCGAACGTAGCGGTACTCCCGGTACGAGAGCGGGCTGTGCTCGTTGCGGTACACGCGCACCACCCGCTCGGGGTGCTCGGCGTTCACCGGGCGGAGGAGGAAGGCGTTCGCCGCGCTGAAGATGGTGGTGTTCGCCCCGATCCCCAGCGCCAGGGTGAGCACGGCGGCCAGGGTGAAGCCGGGGCTCCGGCGCAGGGCGCGCGCGGCGTAGCGGAGGTCCTGGAACAGCGTGTCCATCGGTCGGTTCCTATTCGCTGCGGAGGGCGACCATCGGGTCCACCCGCGCGGCGCGGCGGGCGGGGAGGTACGAGGCCAGCAGGGCTATCCCTAAGAGGAAGAGGGGGACGCCCAGGAAGGTGGCGGGGTCGTCGGGGGTGACGCCGTACAGGATGCTGCGCATGGCCCGCGAGGCGCCGAACGCGCCCAGCAGCCCCACCCCCACCCCCGCCGCGGCGACGGCCAGCCCGCGCCCCACCACCAGGCGGAGCACGTCCCCGCGCTCCGCGCCGAGCGCCATGCGGATCCCGATCTCGTGCGTGCGCTGCGACACCACGTACGCCATCACCCCGTACACGCCCACCGCCGCGAGCAGGATGGCGAGGAGCGCGAAGGTGCCGAACAGCTCCCCGAACAGGCGCTTGTCCCAGGTGGTGTACGCACGGTACTCGTCCATGGTGCGCAGGTCGAACACCGGGAGCGTCGGGTCGGCGCCGCGGATCTCGCGGCGCACCGCCGGGGCGAGCGCGCCCGGGTCGCCCGCGGACCGGACCATCAGCACCATCAGGTGCCACCCGTACACGGCGTAGGGGACGTACACCTGCCGGCGCGACTGCGCGCTCACCTCCCCCACTTCCTCGTACTGGAGGTCCGGCGCCACCCCCACCACCGTGTACCACTGCGCCGGGCCGATGGTGAGCTGGATCCGCCGTCCCACAGGGTCCCGGCCGGGCCAGAGCTGCTCGGCCAGCGCGTGGTTGACGATGGCGACCCGGCTGGCGCTGTCCGCGGCCTCCCGGTCCGAGAAGGTCCGCCCCGCCAGGAGCGGCTTCCCCACCGTCGAAAAGAACTCCGGGGTGATCCCGATCCCCCGCCCGGCGATCTCCTCGCCCGGGGCGCGGGGCTGTCCCTCGGCCACCAGGGTGAGCCCGGTCCCGCCGTCGTCGCCGGGGAGGGCGGTGGTCCACGCCGCGCCCCGCGCCCCCGGAAGGGCGGCGATCCGCCCGGCGAGCTGCCGGAAGGCGGCGGCGCGTGCTTCCACCCGGTCGTAGCGCTCCCCGGTCAGCGAGGTGCGCAGCGCCAGGAGCGGCCGGGTGTCGAAGCCCATGTCCGTCCCCACCGCCGCCAGGAAGCTGCGGATCATCAGCGTCGCCCCCACCAGGAGGATCAGCGACAGGGCGATCTCGCCGGCCACCAGCGTCCCGCGCACCCGGTTGCGCGCCCCGCCGCTCCCCGCGCCGCGGGTCCCCTCCCTGAGCGCCCCGGTCAGGTCGGGGCGGGAGGCGCGCAGCGCCGGGAGGAGCCCGAACACCACCCCCGTCGCCACCGACAGCGTCAGGGTGTACGCCAGGACGCGCCAGTCCACGTCGAAGGTGATCCAGTACGCCATCCGCTCGGGGATGCGGGAGGTCACCCAGGCGATCCACCAGACGGCGATCAGCACCCCCAGCGCACCGCCCGCCAGCGCCACCAGCACGCTCTCGGTGAGGAGCTGCCGCACGATCCGCCCCCGCGCCGCCCCCACGGCGGCGCGGATGGCGATCTCCCGCTGCCGCCCCACCGAGCGGGCCAGGAGGAGGTTGGCGACGTTGGCGCAGGCGATCAGGAGGACGAAGCCCACCGCCCCCATCATCAGGTACAGCGTCAGCTTCAGCCCGTTCTCCACGAACTCCTCGCGCCACAGCTTGGCGCCGAAGCTCCACCCCGCGTTGGTGCCCGGGTTGGCCGCCTCCAGCCGCCGGGCCAGCCCGGCCAGCTCCGCCCGGGCCCCGTCCAGCGTGGCGCCGGGCTTCAGCCGCGCGATGGTCCACACGTACCGCTCGGAGCGAGCTTCCGTGGGGTCGGTCTGCATGGGGACCCACAGCTCCGCCGTCGTCGGGAAGTTGAAGCGGGGCGGCATCACCCCCACCACCACCCGCGGCTTCCCGCTCACCAGCACGGTGCTCCCCACCAGGCCGGGGCGGGCCCCCATGCGGCGCCAGAGCGCGTCGCTCAGGATCACCACGAGCTCCCCGCCGGGGCGGTCCTCCCGCGGGAGGAAGTTGCGCCCCCGCGCCGGGGACACCCCGATCAGCGGGAACAGGTTGGCGCTGATCCCCATCCCCTTCACCCGCTCCGGCTCGCCGTCGCCGCCGGCCAGGTTGAAGCCACCCTCGTACATCCCTGCCACGTCGGCCAGGGTGGTGCTCTGCGCGCGCACGTCCAGCAGGTCGGCGACGCTGAAGGAGGCGTCGTCGATCCCCTGCCGGTCCTGCCGGGTGTAGAGCATCAGCACCCGGTCGGGGTCGCGGATGGGGAGCGGGCGGAGGAGGAGGGTGTTGACCACGCTGAACACCGCCGTGTTGGTCCCGATCCCCAGCGCCAGGCAGAGCACGGCCAGGGCGGTGAAGCTCCGGGAGCGCAGCAGGGCGCGGACGGCGTAGCGGAGGTCCTGGAGGAGGGTGTCCATGGCGGGGCTCCCGGTGGGTGGAGTGTGATCCGGCGGAGCGATCGGGGCGGGGACGGAGCGGGCCTACTCGGAGCGGAGGGAAACCATCGGGTCCACGCGCGTGGCGCGGCGGGCGGGAAGGTACGAGGCCAGGAGCGCCGTGCCGCCGAGGAGGGCCACCACGGCGGCGAAGGTCCAGGGATCGCCCGGGGTCACGCGGTACAGGAGCGAGGCGAGGAGGCGCGTGGCCGCCGCGGCGGCCACCAGCCCGAGTACTCCCCCCGCCAGCGCCAGGCGTATCCCCTCCCCCACCACCAGGCGCACCGCATCGCGCGGGGCCGCACCCAGCGCCATGCGGATCCCGATCTCCCGGGACCGCTGCGCCACCGAGTACGCCATGACGCCGTACAGGCCGATGGCGGCCAGCGTCATCGCCGCGGCGGCGAAGGCGCCCAGCAGGAGGAGGTTGAAGCGCTGCTCGGCCACCGACCCGGCGAGCACCTGGCTCATGGAGCGCACCCGGGAAACGGGCTGGTGCGGGTCGGCCGCGAGCACCGCGCGCCGGGCCGCCCCCGCGAACGCCTCCGGGTCCGCGGCGGTGCGCACCACCAGGGTGGCGAAGGGAAGCGCCGACTGCTCGAAGGGGACGTAGACGGTGGGGGGTGCCTCGGTCCCCAGCGCGCGGTGCCGCACGTCGGCCGCCACCCCGACGATCTCGCTGGGCTGGTCGGACCCGTCCAGCCGGATGCGCTCCCCGACGGGGTCGGTCCCCGGGAAGTAGCGGCGGGCGAGCGTCTCGTTGACCACCACCACGGAAGGCGCCTTCGCGCCGTCGCGGTCGGTGAAAGCGCGTCCCCGGCGCAGGGCGATCCCCAGCGTCCGGAAGTAGTCGGGGGAGACCATGTCCAGCCCCGCCTCGTGCGACGCGCCCGGGGCGGGGGTCTCGCGCCCCTCCACGATGAACCCGGAGGAGAGCTGGTCGCCCGAGAGCGGGAGGGTGGTCGTCGCACCGGCCGAGGCCACCCCGGGGATCGCGCGCAGGTTGTCGAGGACCCGGCGGTACAGCGCCGCCTGCGCCTCGGAGGTGGTGTAGCGGGACTGCGGGAGGACCAGGTCCACCGCCAGGACGTGCGCTGGGTCGAAGCCCGGGTCCACCCTGCGCAGCAGGGCGAAGCTGCGCAGGAGGAGCCCCGCCCCGCACAGGAGCACCAGCGCCAGCGCCACCTCCGACACCACCAGCAGCGCCCGGGCGGTGACGTGGCGCCCTCCCGACGAGCCCCGCGCCCCTTCCTTGATGGCCCCGTGCAGGTCGGCGCGCGAGGCGTGCACCGCCGGGATCATCCCGAACAGCACCCCGGTGCCGAGCGACGCCGCCAGCGCGAACGCCAGCACCCGCCAGTCGGTCCCCACGTCCACCAGCCCGGGAAGGTCGAAGGGGCTCAGCGCCACCAGGAGCTGGCTCCCCCACACGCTGAGGAGCACCCCCAGCGCCCCGGCCAGCAGCGACAGGAGGAGCGCCTCGGTGAGGAGCTGGCGCGCGATCCGGACGCGCGTGGCCCCCAGCGCCCCGCGCACCGCCATCTCGCGCCGCCGGGCCGCCACGCGGGCCAGGAGGAGACTCGCCACGTTGGCGCAGGCGATCAGGAGGACGCACCCCACCGCGGCGAGAAGCACCAGGAGCGCGGGGCGGAGATCACCCGCCACCGCCTCGTGGAGCGGCTGCACCCGCGCCGACAGCCCGCGGTCGGCCTGCGGGTAGCGCTCCTCCAGCCGCCGGGCCACGGCCCGCATCTCCTCCCGCGCCTGCTCCGGCGTCACCCCGGGGCGAAGGCGCCCCACCACCTGGAAGTACGCCGAGGAGCGCTCGTCCGCGCTCCCCGCGGTCATCCGGAAGCCGATCGGCTTCCACAGCGCGGTCTCACGCTCCTGGAACGGGGGGTGGAAATCCGCCGGCATCACCCCCACCACCGTGAACCCCTCCCCGTCCAGCTGGAGGGTCCGGCCGAGCACCCCCGGGTCTCCCCCGAAGCGCCTCCGCCAGAGGTCGTGGGCGAGCACCACCACGCGGGGTCCGCCCACCCGGTCCTCCCCGGGGAGGAAGGTGCGCCCCAGCGCGGGACGGACGCCCAGCGTCCGGAAGAAGCCGGACGAGACCACCGCCCCCCCCACCCGCTCCGGCGAGTCGCCGGTGAGGTTGACGGGCCATTGCGTCCCGATCCCCATCTCCTCGAAGGAGCGGCTCATCGCCCGCCAGTCCTCGAAGTTGGGGACCGACACGTTCCCCTCGCCCCCGCTCTCCCCCACCCCGCGGATCCTCACCAGGCGCTCCGGCTCCGGGAAGGGGAGAGGGCGGAGGAGCACGGCGTCGACCACCCCGAAGATGGCGGTGCTGGCCCCGATCCCCAGCGCCATGGTGAGGATCGCCACCACGGCGAAGCCCGGGCTGCGCAGCAGCGCGCGCAGCCCGTAGCGGAGATCCTGCAACAGGGTGTCCATGTGGGGTGGTCCGCGTGGATGGTTCGCCGCCGCCCTCAGGCCACCTCGAACCCGTGCCGCTCCAGCTCCGCCGCCACCGGGCTGCGCTCGTCGAGCACCACCTTCCCGTCGAACAGGTGGACGCTGCGGTCGGCGTGCTGCGCGTATCGCGGGTCGTGCGTCACCATGCAGATGGTGGCGCCCTCGCGGTGCAGCTCGCGCAGCAGTTCCATCACCGCCTCGCCGTTGGTGGAGTCCAGGTTCCCCGTGGGCTCGTCGGCCAGCAGGATCAGCGGCTTCCCCGCGATGGCGCGGGCAACGGCCACGCGCTGCTGCTGGCCGCCGGAAAGCTGCGAGGGGTAGTGGTTGGTCCGGTGCGACATCCCCACCCGCTCCAGCGCCTCCTGCACGCGCTGCTTCCGCTCCGCCGCCGACATCCCGCGGTAGGTGAGCGGGAGCTCGACGTTCTCGTACACGGTCAGGTCGCCGATCAGGTTGAACGCCTGGAAGATGAAGCCGATCTCCCGGTTGCGGATCTGCGCCCGCTCCGAGGCGGAGAGCCCCGAGACCGGGCGTCCGTTCAGCAGGTACGTCCCGCCGGTGGGAGAGTCGAGCAGCCCCAGGATGGAAAGGAGGGTGGTCTTGCCGCCGCCGGAGGGACCGGCGATGGCGATGTACTCGCCCGCCTCGATCTCCAGGTGGATGCTGGAAAGCGCGTGCGTCTCCACCTCCTCCGTGTAGAACACCTTGCTGACGCCGTCGAGATGGATCAGGGGCTGGCTCGCAGTGGACATGTTCGGACTCCTGTGCAGTGGGTGGATGGATCGGTTCGAGAGAAACCAGCCGCCTAGTTCAGCCTGACCTTGTTGGACGAGTCCCACTGGGACATGTCCGACAGGATCACCACGTCGCCGGGCTTCAGCCCCTGCACCACCTCGATGGTGCTCGCGGAGCCCCGCCCCAGCTTCACGTTGACACGCTCGGCCTCGCGGCCGTCGCCGGTGAGCCGGAACAGCCCGACCGTGCTTTCCGCCTGCCCGTACGCCGGACGTCCCACGTACAGCACGTTGTTCAGCCGCTCGATGTCGATGGTCCCGTCCACGCTCAGGTCCGGGCGCGCGCCGCGCGGGAGCGGACCTTCCAGGGCGACGTCCACCGTCACCGTCCCGTTCTGCACCGCCGGGTCGATCCGCACCACGCGCCCCTTCACGATCCCGTTGCGCGTGTCGACCGAGGCGAACTGCCCCACCGTCACGTCCTTGGCCTGCGTCTCGGGGATGCGGAGGACCGCCTTGAGCCGTCCGGGCTGGACCACCTTGGCCAGCGTGGCGCCGGAGTTGACCCACTGGCCCATCTCCAGCGGGAGCTCCTGCAGCACCCCGTCGGTCCCGGCGCGCACGTGCATCGACTCCACCTGCCCGCGCTGGAACGAGACGATCCCCTGCAGCAGCTTGACCTGCCCCTGCTGCGCCGTGAGCTGGCTCTGCATCGACTCGCGCAGGAAGCCCAGGCGCTGACGCTCCACGTCCAGGCGGGTCTTCAGCTCGGTGGCGTGGTCGCGCGCCTTGTCCACCTCCATCTGCGAAACCAGCTCCTTGCCGGCGAGCCCGTCGTTGGCCCGGGCCTGGCGCATCGCCTCGTTGTAGTCCGACTGGACGGTGGCGATGGTGGCCTGCTGGGTGAGGATCTGGTTCTGCAGGTTGGAGCGGAGGGTGGTCAGCTCCGACTCGGCCGCCGCCAGCTGGCGCTGCGCCTCCAGCGCCTGGCGGTCCACGTCGGGGTTGCTCAGCTCCACCAGGATGGTCCCGGCGGTCACCGGCGTCCCCGGCTGGACCAGCTTGCGCTCCACCCGCCCCTGGGTGACGGCGGGGACCCAGCGCACCTCCTCCGCGGCCAGCGTCCCCGGGCCACGGACCTGGCGGACCATGGGCCCGCGCCGCACGGTGTCGGTCCAGATCGTAGACCGGTCCACGCTGGGGGGCGCGGGCTCCAGCCGGGACAGGGCCAGGGTGACCAGCGCCACCGCGCCGATGGCGGATCCGCCGATGATCCAGCGGCGCCGGTTCTTGTTGGTGGCTTGACGCGGTACGTCCACGGAAGGCTCTCCTGAAGGGGGGATGACGTCTTTATGGGCGGCCGGCGGGTGCCGGACGGATCGAAGCGTTACGAGGCGACTGCGTGCCCGGCCCCGGACTCGGCGGCCAGGCGGTCCACCGCCCGGGTCAGGTCGCGCATCCGGTGCTCCAGCGCGGCGAAGCGGGCGTCCAGCTCCGGCTCGACGCGGGCGGCCCGCTCGGCGGCGCGCATCCGCGCCACGGAATCGAGGAGCGGCTTGAGCCCGAAGCGGGCGGTGAAGCCCGCGAGCGGGACCAGGAGGACGGCTCCCCCCATCCAGATGGCGGCGATCAGGGTCAGGTTCACGTTGAAGTCCTGCATCGGGGACCGGGCGTTCGGGTTTCCGGGGAGGTCGGCCGGGCATCGGTGGGAAACACCCCGGGGCCGCCGGGGCGCTTCCACCTAAAGGAAGGAGCGTGCCCGTCGCCACCGAACCCGCAAGGCGGCGCCCAGCAAGGATTTGGCGGAACCCGGCCCCGCCGCGGCGAGGCGGGAGATGACCGGCTGTGGGAATCCTCGTCCCAAAAGCGGACACTTCGGGTGGCGACCGACGATCCCGCCTTTACCTTCGCACCATCCTTGCAGGCTCGACGAGCGAGGAAAGGTCCGGCCGGCGGGCCGCTCGCCCGGCGCCCGTCGACCGGCCGCCGGGGACACTCCGGGAGGACGTCAGATGGCGAACAGAGAGACCTCTGCTCCGAGGCCCGCCGCCGACCGCGGTTCCGGGCGAGACCGACCCCATCCGGGCCAGCCTCCGGTCGTCTCCGACATGAAGTTCTGGGCGGTGTTCGAGTCCGCGCCCGATGCCTACCTCCTGCTGGCGCCCGATCCGCCCCACTTCACCATGGTCGCGGCCAACGAAGCACGCCTCCGGGCGACGTTGACGCGGCGGGAGAACGTCGTCGGGCACCCCCTGTTCGAGGTCTTCCCGGACAATCCCGACGATCCCGGCGCGACGGGTGTCCGGAACCTCCAGGCCTCGCTGGAGGAGGTGCTCCGGACCGGGAGGCCGCACCGGATGGCACTGCAGAAGTACGACATCCGCACCCCGGAAGGCGGGTTCGAGGAAAGGTACTGGGACCCGCTGAACGCGCCTGTCTTCGACGAGGGCGGGAGGCTGATCTACATCATCCATCGGGTGGAGGACGTCACGGAGCACGTCCGCTCGGACAGCCGGCTGAGGATCCTCGAATCCGTGGTGACCACGGCGAACGACGCGGTGGTCGTCACCGATCCGAAGCCTCTGGGGGGAACCGGCCCACGGATCGTCTACGTCAACGAGGCGTTCACGCGCGCGACCGGCTACGCGCCCGGGGAAGTGCTCGGCAAGACCCCCCGGATCCTGCAGGGCACAGGTACGGACCCGGACACTCTGCGGCGGATCCGCGCCGCCCTGGAGCGGCGGGAGCCCGTGCGCGCCGAAATGCTGGACTACCGCAAGGACGGCACCCCCTTCTGGGTGGAGATCAGCATCGTGCCCGTGCGGGACGAGAGTGGGGCGCTGGTGCAGTGGGCCTCGGTCCAGCGCGACACCACCGAGCGGCGGCAGGCCGAGGAGACCGAGCTGCGCCTCGCCCGCGAGACGGCGGCCCGCGCGCAGGAGGAGGAGGCACGCAGGGAGATCGAGACCATCCTGGAGAGCATCACCGACGGTTTCTTCGCGGTCGATCGGGACTGGCGCTTCACCTACGTGAACCGCGAGGCGGAGCGGCTCCTGCAGCGGCCTCGCGAGGAGCTTCTCGGTCGGTACGTCCGGGACGAGTTCCCCGCCGCGACGAGCGCCCGGTTCGAGCGTGAGTACCGCAGGGCGACGGCGGAGCATACGACGGCTCAGTTCGAGGAATACTATCCTCCGCTCGAAGCCTGGTTCGACGTCCGCGCCTACCCGACCGCCGACGGGCTCTCGGTATTCCTCCGCGACGTGACCGCCCGCAGGCGTACGGAGGAGCGGCTCCGCGAGAGCGAGGAGCGCTATCGCCTGCTCGCGGACCTGATCCCCCAGTACATCTGGACCACCGACGCTAGCGGCTACCACCGCTACTTCAATCGCCGCTGGTACGACTTCACCGGCACCAGGCTCGGGGAGACGGAAGGCGACGGCTGGCTGCGGTTCATCCATCCCGACGACCGGGAGCGGACGATCGCGTGCTGGCGGCGCTCGCTGGATACGGGCGAGCCGTACTCGATCGAGTATCGCTTCCGCGGGATCGACGGCGAGTACCGCTGGTTCTGGGGGCAGGCGATGCCCCAGCGCAGCGAGGACGGCGCGATCGTCGGCTGGTTCGGGACGCTCACCGACATCTCCGACCGGAAGCGGCTCGACGAGGAGCGTGAGCGGCACCTTGCGCGGGAGCGGGAGGCCCGGGAGCAGGTCACGACCATCCTGGAGAGCATCACCGACGCCTTCTTCGCGGTGGACCGGGACTGGCGCTTCACGTACGTGAACCACGAGGCCGAGGCCCTGCTCAGGCGGCCGCGTGAAGAGCTCCTCGGCCGCGGCCTGTGGGAGGAGTTCCCGGAGTCGATCGGCGCCACGTTCGAGCGCGAGTACCGCCGGGCGATGGCGGAGCATACGACGG
>JAFAYN010000063.1 GCA_019240375.1 Gemmatimonadota bacterium | reverse complement strand
GGCGTATACGAAGCCCGCCAGCCGCAGCGCCTCCGCGGTGTGGACGGCCTGGTACCCGGCCAGCTCGCCCTCGAACTGCATCCGGTCGCGCTTGACGTCGTCGGCGTCGCTCGCCGGGGTGGTGTACATCTCGTCGAGCGACCGGGGAGGCGTGGGCGGCGGGTACAGCGCGCGGTTCCACACGATCTCGGCCGCGATCTGCCGGCTCTCGGCCGCGGTGAGCGGGGGGTGGCTCTTCAGCTGCGTCCCGCCCGGGTCCTTGGCCAGGACGAGGTCGATCGCCTTCACCATGTCGGCGAAGGGCGGCGCGACGCCGTTGGCGGGGAGGTCGACGTGCGCCAGCGACGGGTCGAGCCCCACCGCGGCGGACGGGAGCGCCACGTACGCGCTGGCCGGCATCGCGAAGTAGACCCTCTGGTCGGTGGAGAGCGGGCCGGCGACGTTCACCACGCTCGCGTTGAACTCCAGCTCGTCGTGGACGAGGGTCGTCCCGCCGCGCGTGATCCTGAGCCGCACGTCGAACGAGCTCGCGGACGGGTACTCCGGGTGCCCGGCGGGCGCGTTCGCCACGATCACCGCGGTGGCCGCCGACTGCAGGAAGCGCTTGGTCGACGGCCCCACGACGAGGTTCTGGTAGTGCTGGAGGATCGAGGTGCTGCCGATGGTGACGCTGTTGTTGGCGGGGCTCCCCAGGTGCGGGTTGGCGATGCCGCTGGCCGTCCCGATGGACACGCCCGACACGCTGTCCGCGAGGGTCAGGTCGAACGCCTCGATGCTCAGGCCGGTGAGGTAGCTCGTGAAGGTGGCGGCGTCGACCGGCTTCACGGGGTGCAGCCGCAGGATGATGAGGCTGGGCATGACGAGCCTCCGGACGGGAACGGGTGAGGAAACGGACTGCCGGAAACGGGGGACTTCCAGGGGGTGCAGCCGCGGGCGTCGTCCCGCGGCTGCCGGGGAGGGTCACTCCAGGCGGACGTACGACCGCGGGGCGGACTCCGGCTGGACGCACATCCCCACCTGCGGATCGTAGAACTCCTTGGCGTACTCGATCCTCGGGGTCACCTTGCCACCCTCCTCCGCGATTTCGGCGGCCATCTCCTCGGAAACGAACTTTCCTCCCGAGATGTACCGGGTGCTGGCAACCTCCGGCTTCACGGTGACGTGCAGGGCGTGCTCGCCCATGGGTCCTTCCACCAGGGCCACGTAGTTGCCCGGCTGGAGGCCAGGCTCCATCGGGATCGTCGCCCGGAGCTGCTGGGTGATACGGCCGTTCTGGTAGAGGTTCTCGAACCCCTTGTTGAGGAAGTTCATGGCTTCGCCGGTGTTCGAGATCGGCGCTTCGATGCGGCTGACCTCGCGCCCCGAAGCCGCGACGAACTCGGTGTTCGTGACCGGTGCCTGTCCCGGCGCAAGCCACCGATTGGCTTCGTGGCTCCCGACGTCGGCCACGCACAGGTCTCCCCGGCCCGTCGGGTTGGTGGTGCTCGTCCGGATCGGGGTATTCCCCGACGAGCCGATGTGCGAGGCCAGCTCCAGCTCCTCGCCGCCGACGCTCATCATCCGGGTCTCGGTGCTCAGCGCCCGGGCCTCGACACTCGCGGCGTGCAGCTCCAGTGCGAAGGGAACGACGTCGAGCACGAACTGGAACGCGGCCCACCCCCGGCTCGTTTTCTGGCCCCCGACCGTGACCCCAGTGAACATGCGGGCTCCGGGATCCAGGACGGGCACCACCCCGGCGCCCACCTCCATCCCCATCAGGCTGCTCATGGAAGGGTGGTTCTCGATGGGGACGGCGCGCAGCGTCGCGGCCCTCACCACGCCGCCCACCATCCCACCGACGCCGCCCTGCGGTCCGGAGTACTGGACGACGTTGCTGCGCGGGCTCACGTACGCGCTCCCGCCGAACACCCCCTCGATCATCGCGCCCACCTCCCGGCCCAGCTGGTCCCACATCATCCCCATCATCATGTCCTGCGTGTCGACCCCCTGGTGCCCCGTGGGATCGACGCGGTTGATCGGGTCGTTCCCCGCGAAGTCGTAGAGGTTCGACCCGTCCACCAGCCCGGCCGGGTCGCAGCTCGTCCACCGGCAGAGCCAGGGGGCGTAGTAGCGTGCGCCGAAGTAGTACAGGCCGCTCTCGGCGTCCCTCTCCTTCTGCGTGTAGCGGTAGCGGCTCGGCGCCTCCGTGCGGCTGCGGACCGCCTGGAACGAGGTGCTGCCGAAGGGAGTGTACTCTTCGTAGGTGACGATCCGAGCCCGGTCGTCCAGCTCCAGGCTGGCGGAGCCCAGGCGGTTGCCGAGCTGGAAGCGGGAGAGCCGCGCGGGAACCCCGGGCTCGTCGCCCACGGTGCGGGTCTCCACCAGCGCGACCCGGTCCTTCCCGTCGATCACGTGGAGCGTCAGGCGCTCCAGCTTCACGGTGTCGCCGTCGGGACCGTACTCACGGTAGACCTCCACGCCTCCCAGGTAGATGCGCTCCGACCGGCGCACCGCCGCGCCGCCGTTCGGGGCGCGGTGCTCGGTCACCTTGCGCACTCGCTCCCCGCCCGCGTCGTACACGTACCAGGTGACCTCGCTCGCCGCGCCGGAATCCGCTTCGTCCACCACCTGGCGCCGGGTCATCCTCAACTGGTCGTAGAAGTCCCACTCCATGGCGGGAAGGTGGGGCATGCGCAGCAGGTTGCCGTGCGCGTCGTA
>JAFAYN010000433.1 GCA_019240375.1 Gemmatimonadota bacterium | reverse complement strand
GATCCACCCCGCCATCTTGATCCCGCCGAAGCCGGTGATCTTCCCGTCCCCCTGCGAGAACTGCAGGTCGCCGATGGACAGGTTGGCGCCGGGGAGGTACACCGGGAGGTAGGCCCGCGACCCGCGCGAAAGCTCCTTGACGTCGATGCTCCCCCCGTGCTCGCGCGCCGACCAGGTCCGCGCCGCCCCCGGGGCGACGCGCCCCGTCTCGCCGGGGTCCATGCGCCCCAGGAGGGCCCCCGCCGCCCCCGGGAGCACCGCGGAGCGGAGGAAGCGGTTGGGCTCGGCCGGGATGGCGACCCGCTCGCGCCGGAGCCAGCGGGCGAGCAGGTCGGCGGAGGGGGCGCACCCGATCACCCCCGGGTGCGGGAGCCCGGCGAAGCGGACCCCCTCCACGTGGCGCGAGGTGGCGTAGATCCCGTTCAGGTCCCAGATGGCCTTGCGCGCTTCGGTGTACTCGTCGGTGAGCAGCCCCGTCCCGGTCCCCCGGTCCAGGATGGCGGTGTACCCCCACTCCGCGCCGGCCATCGGGCCGATGTCCAGCAGGTCCACCACCAGCAGGTCGCCGGGGCGGGCGCCGTTCACGGCGATGGGGCCGCTCAGGTAGTGGAACTGGGTCAGGTCCAGCTCACGGACGTCGTCGGCCGTGTCGCTGTTCACGATCTGGCCGCCGGTCGGGTCCGGGCACTCCACGCGGAAGATGGCGCCGGGATCGACGGCCACCACCGGCGGGACGTCCGGGTGCCAGCGGTTGTGCGGCGGGGGATTCTGTCTTTCCGGCGGCCGCCGGAGGTCGATCGATATCAGGGTGTTGGGCACGCTCACCACCTCTACGGGCCGGCCGGGCGGCCGGCCTGCTCCCGGGACCCCTCCGGAGCGGACGGGTCGTTCAGCCCTGCGGGTCGGGGACTTCGGGCTCCGGCTCCTCCCCCGCGGGGGGCGGGGGAACCACTTCCGTGCCGAACCGGCGCGTCACGTCGTCCAGGCAGCGGGCCAGGTACGCGACGGCGTCCCGCGCGCCCAGGAGGTACGGGTCGGTCCCACGCCTCCGCTCCTGGTCGCGCGGCCCCTCGCCGGTCAGCAGCCAGTGGCCGCTGACCCGTAGCACGTGCGGGAGACGCAGCATCACGTCGCCGTTGGGGACGCGCCCACGCGTGAACCACTCGCTCACCGTGGCGACCCCCACCCCCAGCTCACGGGCGAGGTCGGCCTGCGACATGCCCCGGTCGTCCAGGACCTGGCGCAGGCGCTCGAAGAACGCGGAAAGCTCGACGGCCTTGCGGCGCGCGGGCCCGGAGTTCGCTTCGGTAGCCAGGACTACAACTCCGCAGGCGGTGATCCGTTGCACAAACACCGCCGCGGGCCGCTGCAAGTTGTTGGCCGCCGCGAGCTTTCTCCCACGCCCGGAGAGCGCGCGAAAGCTGGCGAGTTCGGTATGTCGAAGCCCATTTGACTTACCGAACCAACGGTAGCAGATTGTCCCTACCCCGGCAAGTACCGCATCGGCACCGCGGCCGCTCCGCCGACCCGCCCACGTTCCGGCTCCTCCCACGGTCAAGCATGACGTCGCCCCGGGCAGGCTCCACCATTCTCCTGGTGGAGGACAACGAGGACAACCGCACCGTCTACCGGGTGATCCTGGAGCATTACGGCTACCGGGTGCTGGAGGCGCGGGACGGGGAGGACGGGATCCGGCAGGCGCGGGAGGCCCGGCCGGACCTGATCCTGATGGACATCTCCATCCCCATTATAGACGGGTGGGAGGCGACGCGCACCCTCAAGGACGATCCCGGAACGGCGCACATCCCGATCGTGGCGCTCACCGCCCACGCCCTGGCCGCGGACCGGACCCGGGCCCTGGAGGCCGGGTGCGACGGCTACCTCGCCAAGCCGGTGGAGCCGCGCAAGGTGGTGGCCGAGGTGAGGCGCTGGCTGGAACCGGCCGAACCGCCCGCCTGAAGGACGGCGGGCCCCGCCTCCACGAGGACGGCCTCCCACCCGTGTCCCGGGCGGGAGGCCGTTTCCGTTTCCCGGCGAACGCGGCTCGCGCCGGCTACACCCCGGCCGCCCGCACCAGCCCGGCCGTGCGCTCCTGGATCGACCGCACCTCCCGCCGCCCGGCCCACAGGGCGCCGATGGCGTCGACCGCCGCGGACGCCGCCGACATGGTGGTGATGTACGGCACCCCATGCGCGATCGCCGCCCGCCGCGCGGCGTAGTCGTCGTACTGCGACTGCTTGCCGAGGGGGGTGTTGATGAGCAGCGCCACCTCGCCCGAGATCATGTGGTCGACCATGTTGGGGCGCCCCTCGTTGACCTTGAACACCCGCTGGCACGGGATCCCCCGCGCGATCAGGTAGCGCGCGGTCCCCTCGGTGGCCATGACGCGGAAGCCCATGTCGTGCAGCCGCCGCGCGAGGGGGGTCACGGTGGCCTTGTCGGGGTCGTTGACGGTGATGACCACCGTCCCCGTCTGCGGGAGCGACATCCCCGCCGAGGTCTCGGCCTTGGCGAACGCCATCCCGAACGAGTCGTCGAACCCCATCGCCTCGCCGGTGGAGCGCATCTCCGGCCCCAGGAGCGAGTCCACCCCCGGCATCTTGTTGAAGGGGAAGACGGCTTCCTTGACAGCCACCCCGCCCACCGGGATCTCCTCCGGGAGCCCGAAGCCTGCCAGCCGCTCCCCCACCATCAGCCGGGCCGCGATCTTCGCCAGCGGCACGCCGGTGGCCTTGGACACGAACGGCACCGTGCGCGACGCACGGGGGTTCACCTCCAGCACGTACACCTGCCCGGCAAGGATGGCGTACTGCACGTTGATCAGCCCCACCACCCCCAGCCCCAGCGCGAACTTCCGCGTGTGCTCGCGCATCTCCGCGATCTCGCGGTCGCCCAGCAGGTACGGGGGGAGGACGCACGCCGAGTCGCCGGAGTGGATCCCCGCCTCCTCGATGTGCTGCATCACCCCGCCGATCACCACCGTCTCCCCGTCGCAGAGCGCGTCCACGTCCGCCTCGAAGGCGTCCTCCAGGAAACGGTCGATCAGCACCGGGCGCTCCTCCGAGACGCGCACCGCCCGCTCGAAGTAGTCGCGCAGCGACGCCTCGTCGTACACGATCTCCATCCCCCGCCCGCCCAGCACGTAGCTGGGGCGCACCAGCACCGGGTAGCCGATCCGCTCGGCGATGGAGACCGCCTGCTCCACGCTGACCGCCGTCCCGTTGGGCGGCTGCGCGATCCCCAGCTCCCGCGCCAGCGCCTCGAAGCGCTCGCGGTCCTCGGCCCGGTCGATGGAGTCCACCGGGGTCCCCAGGATCGGAACCCCCAGCGCGTCCAGCGCCCCGGAGAGCTTGAGCGGCGTCTGCCCGCCGAGCTGCACGATCACCCCCTCGGGCTGCTCCAGCCGGACGATCTCCAGCACGTCCTCCAGCGTCAGCGGCTCGAAGTACAGCTTGTCGGAGATGTCGAAGTCGGTGGAGTTGGTCTCGGGGTTGGAGTTGACCATGATGGTCTCGAACCCGGCGTCGCGCAGCGACAGCGCCGCCTGCACGCAGCAGTAGTCGAACTCCACCCCCTGCCCGATGCGGATGGGGCCGCTCCCCAGGATCACCACCTTGCGCCGGTCGGAGCGGACGGACTCGTTCTCCTCGGCGTAGGTGGAGTACAGGTACGGCGTCTGCGCGGGGAACTCGCCGGCGCAGGTGTCCACCATGTTGTAGACGGGGTGGATCCCCATCGCCCAGCGCCGCTCCCGCACTTCGGCCTCCCCCTCCCCGCGGATGCGCGCCAGCTGCGCGTCGGAGAAGCCCAGCCGCTTCATCCGCAGCATCTCGGGGCGCGTCGGCTCCGCGAGGGCGGCGTAGGCCGCCTCGGCGTCCACCAGCTCCCGGAGCTGCGCCAGGAACCAGGGGTCGATGTGGGTCAGCTCGGCCACCTCGGCGATGGACATCCCACCCTGGAGCGCGCGCTTGACTTGGAAGGGGCGCTCGGGGGTGGGGCGGCGGAGCGCGCCGCGCAGCGTCTGCAGGGAATCGTCGGCCAGCCGGTCGTCCGACAGCTTGCTCCCGACCTCCCACCCGGGGCGGCCGATCTCCAACGCGCGGATCGCCTTCTGCCATGACTGCTTGAAGGTGCGCCCGATCGCCATGCTCTCCCCCACCGCCTTCATCTGCACCCCCAGCGTGGGGTCGGCCGCGGGGAACTTCTCGAAGGCGAAGCGCGGGAACTTGACCACCACGTAGTCGAGCACCGGCTCGAACGAGGCCGGGGTGCTCTGCGTGATGGCGTTGGGGAGCTCGTCCAGGGTGTACCCCACGGCGAGCTTGGCCCCGATCCGCGCGATCGGGTACCCGGTGGCCTTGGACGCCAGCGCCGACGAGCGCGACACGCGGGGGTTCATCTCCACCACCAGCAGCTCGCCGTTCGCCGGGTTCACCGCGAACTGCACGTTGCACCCGCCCGCTTCCACCCCGATCTCGCGGATGATGGCGATGGCGGCGTCGCGCATCCGCTGGTACTCCACGTCGGTCAGCGTCTGCGCCGGGGCGACGGTGATGGAGTCACCGGTGTGGACGCCCATCGCGTCGAAGTTCTCGATGGAGCAGATGATGACCACGTTGTCGGCGCCGTCGCGCATCACCTCCAGCTCGAACTCCTTCCACCCGATCACCGAGCGGTCGATCAGCACCTCGGTGACGGGGGAAAGCTCCAGCCCGCGCCGCACCTGCTCCTCGAACTCGTCACGGTTGTAGGCGATCCCGCCGCCCGTGCCGCCCAGGGTGAAGGAGGGACGGATGATGGCCGGGTAGCCGGTGTCCTCCACGATGCGGAGCGCGTCCTCCAGCGAGCGGGCGAAGCCGCCGTGCGGGAGCCGCAGCCCGATCCGCTGCATGGCCTTGGCGAACTCGCTCCGGTCCTCGGCCATGCGGATGGCGCGGGCGTTGGCGCCGATCAGCTCGACCCCGTGCCGAGCCAGCACGCCGCGGTCGTGCAGCTCCAGCGCCACGTTGAGCGCGGTCTGCCCGCCCATGGTGGGGAGGACGGCGTCCGGC
>JAFAYN010000408.1 GCA_019240375.1 Gemmatimonadota bacterium | reverse complement strand
CCGCTCCAGCCAGCTCCGCGACCCGACGAAGATCTGGTCGCCCGACCGGATGTCGATGCTGCTGAGCTTGGTCTCCATCGCGGCGCGGTCCTGCAGGACCGTGCCCTCCCGGACGATCCGGATGCGCCGCATGTCACCGAGCGGGGTGGGGCCGCCGGCCAGGGCGATGGCCCCTGCCAGCGTGATCGTGGGATCGACCTCCTGGAGCCCCGGCTTCGCCACCTCGCCGAGCACCACCACCCGGCGCAGGGGGGTGATCTGGATGGAGGGGTTCCGGAGCTGCTTGCGGTACTCCTCCAGGAGCACGTCGCGCAGCCGCTCGATCGGGATCCCGGTGACCTCGCGCTCGCCCAGGAGCGGGAGCACCACGATCCCCCGCTCGTTCACGGGGAACTCCCCGCTCAGGTCCTCCTCCCGCCAGACGGCGACCCGGATGAGGTCCCCCGGACGGAGCGTCACCCCGCCGCCGGTTCCCGCGGGGGCGGCCTGCTGGGTCCGGGCGGGGCTCGCGAGGAGACCCAGGGCGGCGATCAGGACGACGAGCAGGCGGAGCATTGGGTACACGTGCGGAAGAGGCCGGAGGATGGAGGGCCCGGAGCGGGTCAAGTCGTTGATCCGGCTTGCCGGCCTGAATTGTACCCCGGGCGCGGAAAGGACACAAGTAGCGTCCCCGCACGGACGTGACGGCCCGCGGGCCCCGCTCGTCACCCCCGGAGAGGACCGCTCCGGCTTGACGGCTCTTCCGCGCGTCAGCGATAATGATGGATTCTCCTGAATCACTCGAGCTTCACTTCGGACCATGCCTCAGAACCGCCCCGCCGTACTTTCCGCTCCCAAGATCGTCGACAAGCCGTGGGGGAGGGAGGTCTGGTACGCCCACGAGGACCGCTACGCCGGCAAGATCCTCGAGGTCACCAAGGGCCACGCGCTCTCGCTCCAGAAGCACGAGCGCAAGCAGGAAACGATGTACCTCCAGTCCGGCCGCCTCCTGTACCACTTCAACGGGGCCGACTTCGAGATGGAGCCGGGGGAGTGCATCACCGTTCGCCCCGGCGACGTGCACCGGATCGAGGCGCTGGAGGACGCGGTCATCCTGGAGGTGAGCACCCCCGAGCTGGACGACGTGATCCGCCTGGAAGACCGCTACGGACGGAGCTGACGGCCGGTCCCGTCCGGGGGCTCGGCCCCCTTTCGCGCTTGCCCGCGTCCGGGGGAGGGTCTATCTTCTCCCGGATTCCTATTTTCCGGAGGAGGAATGGCGCACGAGCTGACCACGGAGCAGTTGATCGCGCGCGGGCGGGACGCTTATGCCCGGAACGCGTACCTGGCCGCGCTGGAGGACTTCCAGGAGGTGGTCCGCCGTGCGCCCCGGTTCGCCGACGTCCACAACCTGATGGGGCTCTGCCTGAGCCTGACCGGGCGGCCGGAAGCGGCGGTGGAGGCGTTCGACCGGGCGGTGGAGGTCAACCCCAACTACGTCGAGGCCCACCTCAACCGCGCCATCACCCTGAACGAGCTGGGGCGCCTGGACGAGGCCCGCGACTCGTTCCAGCGGGCGGCCGACGCCGACGAGGACCGCTCCGGGGGGCGCTTCCCCTCCACGGTGGCGGCGCGGCTGGCGAACCAGCACGCCGAGCTGGGCGACCTGTACCTGCAGGCCGGCTCCCTGGCGGACGCCGAGGAGCAGTACCGACGGGCCTGCGCGATCCGCCCGCGCTTCCTGGACATCCGCAACAAGCTGGCGCGGACCCTGATCGACCTGGGGCGCGCCGAGGACGGGGTGGAGGAGCTTCGCGCCATCCTGGAGATGAACCCCGCCTTCACCGCGGCCCGCGCCAACCTGGGGCTGGCGCTGTACCGGGCCGGCGACCTCGACGCCGCGCAGGCGGAGTGGGAGCGCTGCCTGGCCCAGCAGCCGGGAAACGCGCAGGTGAGCGGGTACCTGGGGATGCTCCAGCGTCGGCGAGACGTACCCCGGGCCGACTGAAGACAGGCCTCGACAATGCCGCGGCGCAGCCGGGTGGATCCTCCTTCCGGCGGGCGTCGTGCCGTTCCTTGAAACACCCCCCGTACCTGCGGGGTAACACGCGGCATGACTACGTTTCCGCTCAGACGCTTCGCTCTCGCTCTGGTGAGCACCCTCCTGCTGGGTGGGTGCGCGCACCACGCCAGCCCCGCCCAGCTCGGGCCCGACGCCCTGTACCAGCAGGCAATGGAGGCGTACCGCGCCGGCAAGAACGGCCGCGCCATCCAGCTGCTCGACGAGTTCCTCCGCGCCCACGTGGGCGACCCGCGCGCGCCGTCCGCACGGATGACCCTGGGCCGCGCGCACATGGCCCGCAAGGAGTACATCCTGGCGGCCGGCGAGTTCACCCGCCTGATCAACGAGAGCCCGCCCGACTCGCTCCAGCGGACGGCGCGCTTCGAGATCTGCGAGTCGTACATGCGCCTGTCTCCCAAGCCGCAGCTCGACCAGGAGTACACCACCGGCGCGCTCGCCCACTGCGAGTCGATCGGCACGTACTACCCGGGGACTCCGGAGGCGGAGCGCGCCGGGCGGTGGGTCGGGGAATTGCAGCAGAAGCTGGCCCAGAAGTCGTACGACACCGGGCTCTTCTACATGAAGCGCGGGGCGTACGACGCGGCGGTGATCTACTTCAACGAGACCGTGCAGCAGTACCCAAGGACGAGCGTGGCCCCGGCGGCGCTCCTCCGGCTGGTGGAAAGCTACCGGACTATCGGGTACAAGGAGGAGGCGGAGGAGGCGCGCACGCGGCTGGTGCGGGACTATCCGCAGAGCGCGGAGGCGAAGTCCCCGCTGCTGCAGCAGCCGCAGCCCGCCGTGGCGTCGAACCCGACCGGCTGACGGGGTGAGGATCGGGCTCTTCGGCGGGACCTTCGATCCGCCGCACCACGGGCACCTGATCGTCGCGTCGGACGCGTACGCGGCGCTCGGGCTGACCCGGCTCCTCCTCGTCCCCTCCGCGGTCCACCCGTTCAAGCGCTTCCGGGTCCGGGCGCCGGCCTCGCTGCGGGCCGAGATGGTCCGGGCGGCGGTCCGCGGCGACGAGCGCTTCGAGGTGGACGAGCTGGAACTGCACCGGGCCGGCCCCTCGTACACGGTGGACACGCTGCGCGCGCTGCGCGAGCGCTACCCGGAGGCCGAGCTTTTCCTGCTGATCGGTGCGGACAACGTGCGGGAGCTTCCCCAGTGGCACGAGCCGGAGGAGATCGTCCGGCTGGCCCGCCTCGGCGTCGTGTCGCGCGGAGGGGGGGCGATCCGGGAGGACACGGAGCTCCCGCTGGTCCCGGTCCCGGTGACCCGGGTGGACATCTCCTCCACGGAGATCCGCCGGCGGGTCGCGGCCGGAGAGTCGATACGCTATCTGGTTCCCGATGCGGTGCGCGAGATCGTGCTGCGTGAAGGGTTGTATCGGGACCCCATTCTATCAGGCGACAAGGATCCATGCTGAAGAAAGTCGTACATGCGCTGTTCGGGACGCGCCACGAGCGTGAGCTGAAGCGCCTCTACCCCCTGGTCGACCAGATCAACGAGGAGTGGGAGCGGCTGCAGCGCGTTTCCGAGGACGAGCTGCGGGGGCAGACCGCCAAGTTCCGCGCGGCGATCCAGGAGGCCACCGCCGACATCCAGGCCGAGCTGGAAGAGCTGCGGGCCGCCAAGCGCGGCTCCGAGAGCTCGTCCGAGCGCGAGTCGATCTCGGTGCAGATGGGCGAGGTGGAGAAGCGGCTCAAGGCCGCCATCGAGGCCACGCTCGACGACATCCTCCCCGAGGCGTTCGCCACCGTCAAGGAGGCGTGCCGCCGCCTGGTGGGGACCGAGGTGAGCGTCACCGGGCAGACGCTGACCTGGGACATGGTCCCGTACGACGTCCAGCTGATCGGCGGGATCGTGCTGCACCAGGGGAAGGTCGCGGAGATGGCGACCGGCGAGGGGAAGACCCTGGTCGCCACCCTCCCGCTGTACCTGAACGCCCTGGCCGGCCGCGGCGCGCACCTGGTGACGGTGAACACCTACCTGGCGCAGCGCGACTCGGAGTGGATGGGGCACCTGTTCGGGTACCTCGGGCTCCGTGTGGACTGCATCGACCTGTACGAGCCGAACACCCCGGAGCGCCGCAACGCCTACGCCGCGGACATCACCTACGGGACCAACAACGAGTTCGGCTTCGACTACCTGCGCGACAACATGGTGCACTCGCTCGACCAGCGGGTGCAGCGCGTCCACCACTACGCGATCATCGACGAGGTCGACTCGATCCTGATCGACGAGGCGCGGACGCCGCTGATCATCTCCGGGCCGGTGGGGACGGAGACCAACGCCGCGTACGGGCGCTACAACGCCTCGGTGTCGGACCTGTTCCGCCGCCAGTCGCGCCTGGTGGCCGAGCTGATCGCGGACGCCGAGAAGGCGATCGCGGAGGGCGACGACTACCGCGCCGGGGAGCGGCTCCTCCTGGCCAAGCGCGGGGTGCCGCGCAACAAGCGCCTGCTCAAGATGTTCTCGGACGACCCGGGGCTCCAGAAGCTGGTGTCGAAGGTCGAGGGCGACTACATGCGCGACAAGCGCCTGCACGAGCTGGACGAGCAGCTCCTGTTCGCCATGGACGAGAAGGGGCACAACGTGCACCTGACCGACCAGGGGCTCGACGTGCTGGCCCCGGGCGACCACGAGGCCTTCGTGATCCCCGACATCTCCGAGGCGGTCCACCGCATCGAGATCGACCCGACGCTCTCCATCGACGAGAAGCGCGCCGCCCGCGAGGAGCAGGAGCGCCAGTACGCCGAGAAGAGCGAGAAGATGCAGGTGATCCACCAGCTCCTGAAGGCGTACGCGCTGTTCAACAAGGACGAGCAGTACGTGGTGCAGGACGGCGAGATCATGATCGTGGACGAGTTCACCGGCCGGATGATGACGGGCCGGCGCTGGTCCGACGGGCTGCACCAGGCGGTGGAGGCCAAGGAGGGGGTGGCGGTCAAGGCCGAGACGCAGACGCTGGCGACCATCACCATCCAGAACTACTTCCGCATGTACGACAAGCTGGCCGGGATGACCGGCACGGCCGAGACGGAAGAGAACGAGTTCCACCAGATCTACGGCCTGGACGTGATGGTGATCCCCACCAACCGTCCCATCGTCCGCGACGACCGCCACGACCTGGTCTTCAAGACCAAGCGCGAGAAGTACAACGCGATGATCGAGGAGGTGGAGCGCCTGAACAAGCTGGAGCTCCCGGTGCTGGTGGGGACGGTGAGCGTGGACGTGTCGGAAACGCTCTCGCGCATGCTCAAGCGCCGCGGGATCCCGCACGAGGTGCTCAACGCCAAGTACCACGCCCGCGAGGCGCAGATCGTCGCCGAGGCGGGGCGCCCCGGCGCGGTGACCATCGCGACGAACATGGCCGGGCGCGGCACGGACATCAAGCTGGGCTCGGGGGTGACCGGGAGCCGCGCCTTCGCCGGGGAGAACGGGAAGCAGGAAGAGGAGATCGGCGGGCTGCACATCATCGGCTCCGAGCGCCACGAGTCGCGCCGGATCGACCGGCAGCTCCGTGGGCGCGCCGGGCGCCAGGGCGACCCGGGCGCGTCGCAGTTCTTTTTGTCGCTCGAGGACGACCTGATGCGGCTGTTCGGGTCGGAGCGGATCGCCTCCATCATGGACCGGATGGGCGCGGAGGAGGGGGAGGTGATCACCCACCCGTGGATCACCGGCTCCATCGGCAAGGCGCAGCAGCGCGTCGAGCTGCAGAACTTCGAGGCGCGCAAGCGGCTGCTGGACTACGACGACGTGATGAACCAGCAGCGCGAGGTGATCTACGACCTGCGCACCTTCGCCCTGGAAGGGGGCGAGGAGCTGAAGGGCGAGGTGTGGGACATGATCGAGAAGACGGTCCCCATCCTCCTCGACGAGTACGCGCCCGAGGGCGAGCACCCGGAGAACTGGGATCTGGTGGGGCTGCGCAGCCGGCTGATGATGGACTACTTCCTGGACGCCGACCGCCTCCCGCAGGACCCCGACGCCGAGACCGACTTCGGCAACCGGGCGGAGCTGGAGGAGTACCTGGTGGCGCGCTCCCGCGAGCAGTTCCACCAGAAGCTGGAGCAGTTCGGGGAGGCGGGCGAGGCGGTGCTCCGCTTCATCGTGCTTTCCACGATCGACGAGAAGTGGAAGGACCACCTGTACGACCTCGACCACCTCAAGGCGTCGATCGGCTTCCGCGGGTGGGGGCAGAAGGACCCGCTGATCGAGTACAAGCGGGAAGCCTTCGACATGTTCGTCGACCTGATGCGTGACATGCAGCTCTCGGTGGCGAAGTTCCTGTACCGGGCGCAGCTCACCCCGGCGGAGGCGCCGCCCCCGCCGCCGGAGTTCTTCGGGACTCCGTACCACCCCGAGCCGTCGCAGGCGTTCGGCCCCGGCGCGATGGACGGGGAGCCGGAGGAGGACGGGGCCGCGGCGCCGCCCCCCGCGCCCAATGCCCGCCGCTCGACGGACAGAATGGGGGTGAACCCGTACACCGCCGTCCCCGGCGACCGGCGCGAGGAGAAGGCCCCGGCTCCCACCAACCGGGTGGAGCAGCACGCGGCGCAGCCGGCCGCCACCGGCGGGCGGGAGATCGGGCGCAACGACCCCTGCCCCTGCGGGAGCGGGAAGAAGTATAAGAACTGCCACGGCCGCAACGCGTAATCGCCTCGATAAATCGCGCGACTCTGCGTTGGGCTCCGGGGGACTCCCTGCGACGTACGTGAAGTACGTCTCGGTCGTCCTCCTCGCCCGCCTTGATTCGCACGATTTCTCTTCGGCGGGGCACCTCTGCGAAGTTGCGAACGACGGCTCGGCGGCCACCCCTCATCGGGTGGCCGCCGTTTTTGTCCCCTAGGTACTTTTCGGCCCGCGCGATAGATTGTGAGGCCCGGGAAACGGGTGGTGCGCGGGGCCGATCCCGCGATTCCCTTCGGTGTATTCACCTCGTGGCGATGGCATCCAACTACACCATCAAGGAGTGGCCCACGGACGAGCGTCCGCGGGAGCGGCTGGAGGCGCTGGGACCCCGCGCGCTTTCCCCGCGCGAGCTGCTGGCGCTGCTGAT
>JAFAYN010000301.1 GCA_019240375.1 Gemmatimonadota bacterium | reverse complement strand
GGCGTAGGTGGTGACGATGTTCAGGATGCTCCCGCCGCTCCCCCGCTCGATCATCCCCCGCCCGACGGCCAACGTCGCGTTGAAGGTGCCGTACAGGACGGTCTGCACCACGGCGTTGAAGCCGCCCGGCGTCAGGTCCTCGGTGGCGGCCAGGAAGTTCCCGGCGGCGTTGTTCACCAGCACGTCCACCCCGCCCCAGCGCTCCCCGACCGCCGCCGCCAGCGCCTCCACCTGCGCGAAGTCGCGCACGTCGCACGGGTGGGTCAGCACGCGCTCGCCGCCGGGGTCGATCTCCCCGGCCGCGGCGGCGAGCCGGTCCTCGCTGCGGCCGGTGATCGCCACGCGCGCGCCCAGCGCGGCGAACTTCTTCGCCATCGAAAGCCCCAGGCCGGATCCCCCCCCGGTCACCAGGACGACGCGGTCCTCCAGCAGGTCGCTCCGAAACATCTTCCTCTTTCGTGGCAGAGGGTTGCGGATGGGGCATCCACCCGGCTCTTCCCACCAAGCGTTCCTGATCGGGAACAAGTACAGCTCCTGGGCGGTCCCGCTCCACCAGGAGCGGCGCACGTTTCCAGTCAGCGCCCGTCCGTCCGCCCGAGCGGGAGATCCGCACCAGACTGGTATCGTACCTCCTTGTCCTCTCCGGGGAAAGGGAGGAGCTTTCAATCCGTTCTCGCCGGCGCTCCGGGGAGTCTCCCCGGGCCGGACCGTGCCCGTCCACCCCGCGTCCCCACACGACGTCCTCCATGCGTGGAGCCTCCGATCCGGGCTTTTCGTCCTCCTGCGGTACCCTCCCCCCGGAGGGGAGCGCGGAGTGGCGCACGCCGGTCATGGAGGCGCTCGACGACACCCTCCTTTTCCTCCGCCCCGGGCTCGTCGTCGGCTACCTGAACCGGGCGGCGGAAGGGCTCCTGGGCGTCCGCCGGGCGGACGTGCTCGGTCGGGCGGCGGACGCGGTGCTCGGCGGCGCCCTCCCGGCGCACCTGTGGGCGCGGTGCGAGCGGGCGCTGGAGCGGGGCGAAGCCTCGGAGCTGGAGGAGTTCTTCCCGGCGGCGCGGGCCTGGCTCCGCGCCCGGGTCCGCCCGGTGGAGGGCGGCTGCCTGCTGCAGCTCCGCGACGTTTCCCGCGCCAGGCTCGGCGAGCAGGCGCTGCGGGAAAGCGAGCGCCACTTCCGGGTGCTGGTCGAGAACGCCTCCGACCTCATCACCATCGTGAGCGCGGGGGGGACCATCCTGTACGAGAGCCCTTCCGTGCGGGACGTGCTGGGATACGCGACGGAGGAGCGGATCGGGCGGAGCATCGGCGAGTGGATCCACCCGGAGGACGTCGCCGCGGTGATGGAGGGATTGACGCAGCTCCTGGGCAGGGAGGAGGAGGTCGCGCCGACGGAGTACCGCGTCCGGCACCGCGACGGGAGCTGGCGGCTGATGCGGGGGAGCGCGAAGAACCTGGTCCACGACCCGGTGGTGGCCGGGATGGTGTGCAGCTGCCGCGACGTCACCGCCGAGCGCGAAGCGCAGGACGCGCAGGCCCGGCTGAGCGCGATCCTGGAAAGCACCAGCGACTTCGTGGCGACCTGGGACGCCCTGGGCCGCATCCGCTACATGAACGACGCGGCGCGGCGGATGGTGGGGGTCCCGGGGGCGGAGAACGTCACGGAGCTCCTGATCCCGGACCTCCACCCGCAGTGGGCGACGGAGGTGATCCTCCGCGAGGCCCTCCCCGCCGCCACCCGCGACGGGGTGTGGGTCGGAGAAACGGCGCTCCTGGCCCGCGACGGGAGGGAGATCCCCGTTTCGCAGGTGCTGGTGGTCCACCGCTCTCCCGCGGGCGAGGTGGAGGGGGTCTCCACCATCATCCGCGACATCACCGAGCGGAAGCGGGCGGAAGCGGCGCTGCGGGAGAGCGAGGAGCGCTTCCGCGCCCTGATCGAGAACGCCTCCGACATCATCACCATCGTGGAGCCGGACGGCACCATCCGCTACCAGAGCCCCTCCACCGGACGGGTGCTAGGGTACGGCGACGGGGTGCTGGTGGGAGCGAGCCTCTTCGCCTTCGTCCACCCCGACGACGCGCGGACGCTGCGCCGGGTGCTGGAGAGCGGGGTGGCGTACCCGGGGCACACCACCCCGCTGGAGTACCGCTTCCTGCACCGGAACGGTTCCTGGTGCACGCTGGAGACGCAGGGGACCAGCCTGGTGCACATCCCGGCGGTGGGCGGGTTCGTCCTCAACGCCCGCGACGTTTCCGAGCGCCGCCACCTGGAGGAGGAGCTGCGCCAGTCGCAGAAGATGGAGGCGGTGGGGCGCCTGGCGGGCGGGGTGGCCCACGACTTCAACAACCTGCTCACCGTGATCGAGGGGAACGCCGAGCTGATCCTCCTCGACCTCCCGCCCGAGAGCCCGATCCGGATGGAGCTGGCCGAGATCCAGCGCGCCTCCGGGCGGGCGGCCTCCCTGACCCGGCAGCTCCTGGCCTTCAGCCGCAAGCAGATCCTGCAGCCCCGGCTCCTTTCGCTGAACGGGGTGGTGGAGGAGATGAAGCGGATGCTGGAGCGCCTGATCGGCGAGGACGTGGACTTCGCCGCCGAGCTGGCCCCCGCGCTGGGGCTGGTCCGGGCCGACCCGGGGCAGGTGGAGCAGGTGCTCCTGAACCTGGTGGTGAACGCGCGCGACGCCATGCCCCACGGCGGGCGCCTGGTGGTCTCCACCCGCCTGGTCGAGGAGGACGAGGCGCGCGAGCACGCCGAAGCGGAGCCCCGGCGCTACGTGGAGCTCGCGGTCCGCGATACCGGCGAGGGGATGGATCCCCGCGTCCGGGAGCGGGTGTTCGAGCCCTTCTTCACCACCAAGGAGCAGGGGAAGGGGACCGGGCTGGGACTCAGCACCGTGTACGGGATCATCAAGCAGAGCGGCGGCTTCGTGCGCGTGGAAAGCACGCCGGGGGAGGGGAGCACCTTCTTCGTGTACCTCCCCTGGGCGCAGGAGGACGGGACCCCCTGGCAGGGGCCGGGGGTCCGCGCCCTGCCGCGGGGGAGCGAGACGGTGCTCCTGGCCGAGGACGAGGAGCCCGTGCGGCTCCTCGCGCAGCGGGTGCTGGAGCGGAGCGGGTACGTGGTGCTCGCCGCCGCGGGCGGGGCGGAGGCGCTCGCGGTGGCGGCGGGGCACCCGGGGGAGATCCACCTCCTGCTCACCGACGTGGTGATGCCGGAGATGAGCGGAAAGGACCTCGCGCGGTACCTGACCGGGGCCCGCCCGGGGGTGCGGGTGCTGTACATGTCGGGGTACACCGAGGACGAGACCGTACGGCGCGGGGTTTCCGGCCTGCGCACGACGTTCCTGGAAAAGCCCTTCACCCCCGACGTCCTCGTGCGGAAGGTGCGCGAGGTGCTGGACGCCGTCTCCGGAAGAGGCGGGCCGACCGGCTGACCGGCCGGAGCGGCGGTTACACACACTATCTTTACGGGAAGCCCAGATGAAAATGCGCTCGTGGGGCAGGCTTGCGGCGGTATCCTCCCTGTTCCTCGCCCTGGCCGCGTCGGGGTGCGACTCCGGCCCCGGCCCCGAGTCGCTGGTCGCGCCTTCGGCCGCGAACCAGACGATCCTGGCCACCGGCCCCGGCTACTTCCAGCTCCTCGGCGACGACGGCTTTTCCGGCCTGACCGTGGCCGTGATCGGCGCGGAGGGGGGGAGCCTGCGCCTCGGCGAGCACGAGCTGAAGGTCCCGGCGGGCGCGGTCGCGCAGCCGACCGTCTTCACGATGGGAATCATCGACCCGTCGCACATCAAGGTTTACCTGTCGGCGGTGCAGCTCACCCCGCTCGGGCAGATGGTGGACGTGGGCGGAGCCGGCTTCGCCAGGCCGGTCCAGCTCACCATGAGCTACGCCCGGATGACGCAGGCGTTCGACGAGTCGAAGCTCCTGATCCTGTGGGACCGCACCGACGGGACGCTCGTCCCGATGCCCTCCACGGTCGATACTGCGAAGAAGACGGTCACGGGCGACATCCCCCACTTCTCCGGCTACGTCATCGGCGGACAGCGCGGTGAAGAGGGCGACTCGACCGTCACGAACATCCCCTGAAGCAGCCATCCGATTCCCCGACCCGAGGTCGTGAGGGTTAGCATGCTGGAGCACTCGATCGAAGCGGCGCAGGAAGCGGAGCGCGCCGGCGCCTGGGATGTGGCGCTGGCGCGGTACGAGGAGGCGTTCTCGCGTCTCTCCCGGGAGGGGGACGCCGGGACCGCCGCGTCGGTCCTGCGCTGGATCGGGCGGGTGCACCGCGAGCGTGGCGACCTGGAGCTGGCCCAGGAGATGTACGAGGCCAGCTCGGCGGTGGCGGAGGCCGGCGGGCTGCGGTGGCACGCCGCCAACGCCCTGGTCGGGCTGGCGTCCGTCGAGCAGTGGCGCGGCCGGCTGGACGAGGCGGAGCGGCTCTACACCCGCGCCGGGGAGATCTCGGAAGAGGCGGGCGACGACGGCACCTGCGCCATCGTCTGCCAGAACCTGGCGATCCTGGCGAACATCCGCGGCGACGTCGCGGCCGCGCTGGAAGGGAACCGCTCCGCGCTGGAGCGGTTCCGGCGGCTGGGGAACGACCGCGCCGCCTCGCAGGTCCTCAACAACCTGGGGATGTCGTACGTCGACCTGGGCGACTGGGCGGCGGCGGAGCGCGCCTACGACGAGGCGTCCACCCTGGCCGAGGTGGCGGGCGACCGGTACATGACCGGCGCGGTGGAGGTCAACCGCGCGGAGCTGTACCTGCAGCGGGAGCGCTTCGAGCAAGCCCGCGAGAGCTGCGACCGCGCGGTGCAGGTCTTCACCGGGCTCCGCTCCAAGTCGTGGATCGCCGAAACGTACAAGCTGTACGGGATGCTGTACCGCGACACGGGAAAGCCGGAGCAGGCCGACACCCACTTCTCGCTGGCCCTGGGACTCGCCGAGGCGTCGCAGAACCGTCTCCTGGAGGCGGAGGCGCAGATGGAGTGGGCGCTGCTGCGGATGGAGGAGGAGCGGTACCAGGACGCGGTGCTGTACCTGAACCGCGCGCTGGGGGTCTTCCGCCAGCTCCAGGCCCGCCGCGAGGTGATGGACATCGAGCGTCGGCTGAGCCGCCTGGAAGCGAAGTACCTCCCCGCGGTGCGGAGCTGGGGCGCCGCGGCCGTGGAGTCCCGTGACCGGTACCGGACGGGGTGCACGCAGCGCATCGCCGAGTACAGCGCCCGGCTGGGCGAGCGGGTGGGGCTCTCCTGCTCGGAGGTCACCTGGCTGCGGGTGGGGGCGTTCGTGCACGAGGTGGGGAGCTCGGCCATCCCGGTGCAGGTGCTGGGGAAGCCCGGGGCCCTCACCCCGGCCGAGCGCGAGGTGGTGCAGGTGCACACCGTGGTGGGCGAGGCGCTGGTCTCGCAGATGGGCTTCCCCGCCGAGGTGCAGACCATGGTGCGCAGCCACCACGAGCGGTGGAACGGGTCGGGGTACCCGGACCGGCTGCGCGGGGAGGCGATCCCCCGGAGCGCCCGCATCCTGGGCGTGGCGAGCGTGTACGACGCGCTGACCAGCGAGCGCCCCTATCGCCCGGCCTACTCCCGCGGCGAGGCGCTGGCCGTGCTGGAGCGGGAGTCCGGCGTCAGCCTGGACCCGGAGCTGGTGGGAAATTTCCGGGCGCTGGTATAGGCGGGGCGCCGGGAAGCCGCGTCCGCCGCCACGATCCCCGTCACGACGAGGGCGTCCCACCAGGGGCGCCCTCGTCGCGTCTCGGGGTGCCGCCGGGGCGGACTTGGCGGAAGGCGGGCCGGGGCGGTAGCTTTCGCCGCTTCCCGGAGCGCCTTCCGGGAGGCCCGGACTCCCGAATCCAGCGATCATGCCGTACCCGCTCTCCACCCTCCGCGCCGTGCTCGCGCGCGTCTTCCCGGCGCTCGCGCTGGGCGCCGCCGCGCTCCTCCCCGTCCCCGCGGCGGCCCAGGGGCCGGCCTCCGTCCCCACGGCTGCGGCCCCGACCCCGGGCCGGATCGAGCCCGGCGCCGAGCTGACCGTGTACCTGCTCACCATGGGGCAGGGCGACGAGGTGTGGGAGAAGTTCGGGCACAACGCAATCTGGATCCACGACCCGGTCCGCGGCACCGACCAGGCGTACAACTACGGGATGTTCGACTTCCGCCAGGAGAACTTCGTCCTGCGCTTCGTCCAGGGGCGGATGCTCTACTGGATGCAGGGGATCCCGATGGACTGGACGCTCCCGGTGTACCAGCGCGGCAACCGGTCGGTGACGGCGCAGGAGCTGAACCTGACCCCGCGCCAGAGGGCGGAGTTGCGCGACTTCCTGGAGTGGAACGAGTCCCCGGAGAACCGCTTCTACCGCTACGACTACTACCGCGACAACTGCTCCACCCGGGTGCGCGACGCGCTGGACCGGGTGCTGGGCGGACGGATCCGCGCCGAGACACAGGCGGTCCCGTCGGGGAGCAGCTACCGCTGGCACACCGACCGCCTCACCGCCGACGACGTGCCGATCTACGCCGCGATCACCATGGGGCTGGGGGAGCCCGCCGACCGGCCGATCTCCCGGTGGGAGGAGATGTTCCTCCCCGAGAAGCTGCACGACCAGGTGGCGCGGATGCGGGTGCGCGACGCGGCCGGGCGCGAGGTCCCGCTGGTCGCCTCCGAGCGGGTCCTGGTCCCCTCCGCCCGCGAGCCCGAGCGCCAGGCGCCGCCGCGGCGCATCCCGGGCTTCCTGCTGGCGGGGCTGGCGCTGGGGAGCGCCTTCCTCCTCCTGGCGCGGGGCGCGGCGCGCAGCCGGGCGGCGCGCTACGGCTTCGCGGGGCTCGCCGCGCTCTGGACGCTGTTCGTGGGGAGCGGCGGGGTGATCCTGGCGGGGCTCTGGCTCTTCACGGACCACCAGATCGCCTACCGCAACGAGAACCTGTTCCAGCTCGACCCCGTCGCCCTGGCGCTGGTGCTCCTTGCCCCCGCGCTGGCGATGGGGGCGCGCTGGGCCGCCCGCCCTGCGGTGGCGGTGAGCCGGATCGTGGTGGCGCTCGCCGTGCTGGGGCTGGTGGCGCAGGTGCTCCCGGGGCTCGACCAGGGGAACGGGATCGCCATCGCGCTGGCGCTCCCGGCGCACCTGGGGCTGGCGCTGGCGCTCCGCCGCCTGGCCGCGCTCCCGCCGTCGGCCGGGGAGGCGGCGCCCGCCAGGCACCCTGCCCGGGGGCGCCCCGCACCGGTCCGCTGAAAGGGAGAGCATGGAAGTCCAGATCTTCGGCACCAGGAAGTGCAAGGACACGCAGAAGGCGCTCCGTTTCTTCAAGGAGCGCCGCATCCGCACGCACCTGGTGGACCTGAACGAGCGCGCCGCCTCCGCGGGCGAATTGAAGCGCTTCGCGCAGAAGTTCGGGGCGGAGGCGCTCCTCGACCGCGAGGGGAAGCGCTTCCGCGACCGCGGGCTGCACGTGGCGCACGTCGCCGAGTCGCGCATCCTCCCGCTCCTGGAAGAGGACCCGCTCCTGCTGAAGACCCCCCTCCTCCGCTCCGGAAACCTGCTCTCGCTCGGCTGGAGCGAGGCGGAGTGGAAGGAGCACGTGAAGGGGGCGGCGCAGTGAGGATCGTGGGAGGGAAGTGGGCGGGGCGGCACCTGACCTCGCCCCCGGACCGCCGCGTCCGCCCCACCGCCGAGTACGTGCGCGACGAGTGGCTGGCGATCCTGGAGCCGCACCTGCAGGGCGCCCG
>JAFAYN010000271.1 GCA_019240375.1 Gemmatimonadota bacterium | reverse complement strand
GAACCGGGAAGGATCGAGGTGATGAAGCACCCCCTCCTCCTTGGAGCGGTCCAGGTCCACCCGCCGCACCGCGACGGTGACCACCTCCGCGCCGGAAGCCTCGATGGCCTCCACCATCTGCTCGTTGTCGCGATACTTCCCCGTCCCCACCATCAGCCGGGAGCGCAGCGTACGCCCCGCGATGGAAAGGGGTTCGTCCCAAACCCGGACCGAAGTCTCAAGAGTAGCCATGCAAAGCCTTTTCAAAGGGGCACTAGCCCCGCCCAACGTTGTTGAAGAGCGCCGCCCCACCGGGAAGCCCAGGGAGGCGGCGTGGGTGCTCGTAGGAAACAAATTTGTCCGAGCGAAGCGAGTTCATTTGTTTCCGGAGAGTACCCGCGCCCCGACCGCCTCGGAGCGCGAAAGTCAGCTCACCCGCCGCCGACGAAGTGCACAAGCTCCAGCGAGTCGCCGGCGAGCACCGGGGCCGCCTCGTACCCGTCGCGGCGAAGGATCTCCCCGTTGTGCTCCACCACCACCATCCGGGGATGAAGCGCGAGGTGCCGCAGAAGCCCATCCACGGAAAGCCCCGCGGGAACCTCACGGGCCTCACCGTTCACCTGTACGAGCACCTGTCCCTCGTCAAGCATCGCTATCACTCCAAGCATCGAGAAAACGCACCACCACCCCCGTGGGATCGCCAGCGCCCCAGATGGCACGGATGCAGGCGACGCCCTGCGCCCTGGCCCGCCGCACCTCCGGCACCCGCTCCGGGGTGATCCCCCCGATCCCGACCAGCGGCACCCCCAGCTCCAGCAGCTCGCCCAGACGCTCCGGACCGGTCCCCGGGCGCCCCGGGTGCGAATCCGTGGAGTACAGGTTGCCGACGAGCAGGAAGTCCGCCCCGCCGGACACCGCCGCCCGTCCCTCCGCGGGTGTGGAAACCGAGCACCCCAGGAGCCGCGCCGGGCCGACCAGCCGGCGTGCATCCGAGGGAGCGATGCCGCGCCGCCCGAGCTGCACCCCGTGGGCACCGGTCGCCAGCGCCACGTCCACCCGGTCGTTCACCAGGACCACCGCGCCGACGGAGCGAGCCACCGGGACCAGCTCCGCGGCCAGCTCGTACAGCCGCCGGCCGTGCGTGCGTGGACCGCGCAGGTGCAGGGCGACGGAGCTCCCGCCGGCCCGGAGCACCGAGCACGCGTGGCGGAGGAAGTCGAGACCGGCCAGCACCTCGTCGTCGGTGACCGCGTGCAGCGGAGGCACCGGACGCGGGAAAGAGCTATCCAAGCCGCTCCCCGGCGGAGATCCCCCGCCCCCGCACCCACTCCTCCGCCGTCATGCGCCGCTTCCCCGAGGGCTGTACCTCGCGGATCCGGACCGCGCCCTCGCCGGCGGCAACCAGGATCCCGGCCTGGGGATCGGCGTCCAGCACCGTTCCCGGCGCTCCGCGGCCCTCCTCGACCGACGGGCGGAACAGCTTGACCTGCCCGCGCTCTCCCTGCGGCGTCCAGGCGCCCGGCACGTCGTCCAGCCCGCGGATGCGCAGCGCGACCTCGCGCGCGGGGAGCGACCAGTCGACGCGCGCCGTCTCGCGGTCCAGCTTGGGCGCGTAGGTGGCGAGCGAGTGGTCCTGGGGGACCTCCGCCAGCGTCCCGTCCTCCATCAGCGCCAGCGTCTCGATCAACGCCTCCGCGCCGATCTCCGACAGCCGCCCCGCCAGCTCCGCCGAGGACTCGTCCGGCCGGATCGGCTCCTCCACGCGGAAGAGCATCGGCCCGGAGTCCAGCCCGGCCTCCATCCGCATGATGGTGACCCCGGTGACGTCGAAGCCGCGCATCACCGCCCACTGGATCGGCGCCGCGCCGCGCAGCTCCGGGAGGAGCGAGGCGTGGATGTTCACCGAGCCGCGCGGGGGAAGCTCCAGCACCTCGGGGCGGAGGATCTGCCCGTACGCCACCACCACCGAAAGCTCCGGCTCCAGCGCGCGGAGCTGCGCCAGGAACTCGTCGCCGCGGGCGCGCTCCGGCTGCAGGACGGGGACGCCGTCCGCCAGCGCCGCCTGCTTCACCGGCGACATGGCGACCCCGCGCCCGCGCCCGGCCGGGCGGTCCGGCTGCGTCACCACGCCGACCACCTGGTGCCCTTCCTCCGCGAGCGCATGGTACGCGGGGAGGGAGAAATCGGGAGTGCCCCAGAACAGGATCCTCATCCCTGCTGCTTCTTCCACTTCTGCATGAGCATCTTCCGCTTCAGCGGCCCCACCCGGTCGATGAACAGGATCCCGTCCAGGTGGTCGATCTCGTGCTGGAGGCAGCGCCCCAGCAGCCCGCCGCCCTCCACGCGGACCGGGTTCCCGGCGGCGTCCAGTCCCTCCACCACCACGTGCGCCGGCCGCTCCACCGCGGCGGACAGGCCGGGGATGCTGAGGCACCCCTCCTCGCCCTTTTCCTTTTCGGCGCTGGACTCCACCACGCGCGGGTTGATCAGGGCGAAGGGCGGGACCTCCTCGTCGTGCACGTCCACCACGATCACCCGGCGCGAGACCCCCACCTGCGGACCGGCCAGTCCGACGCCCTCGGCCCTGTACATGGTGGAGAACATGTCCGCGATCAGGCGCTTCAGGTCGTCGTCCACCTGCTCGATCTCGGCCGCGCGGGTGCGCAGCACCTCCGAGCCCAGCAGCTCGATCTTGAGGGTCGCCATCACTTCGCCGCGGGCCTGGGGTCGTCGGTGCGCCGGGTGACCTTGCTCCGCTCCACCAGCACCCGGACGTCCCCCGTCTTCAGGGTCACCACGTCCTCCTTGACGGAAATGATCTCCCCCACCAGCCCTCCCAGCGTCGCCACCCGGTCGCCCGGGCGCAGCGACTCCACCAGCTCCTTGTGGCGCTTCCGCTCGCGCCCCTGCGGGACGATGAGGAGGAAGTACATGATCAGCAGGAAGGAGATGGGGAGGATCAGCGACGAGAGCGATCCTGCGTTGAACCCGCCGAACCCCTGCAACAAGAATATCGTAGCCACGTTCCGGTCCGTTCTCGAAGTGTAGGTCAGCCGCCGGTGGGCGCGACGCGCCCGGACCGGAACCGCTCCAGCCAGTCGCGGCTCCACGACTGGAATCGCCCCTCGCGGATCGCCGCGCGCGCCTGGTCGGCCAGGCTCACCAGGAAGTGCACATTGTGCAGCGACAGGAGCCGCTTGGCCACCGGCTCGTCCGCGACCACCAGGTGGCGCAGGTACGCCCGGGTGAAGTTGCGGCAGGTGTAGCAGTCGCAGTCCGGGTCCAGCGGTCCCGGGTCGGTCCGGAAGCGCGCCCCCTTCATGTGCACCTGCCCCTCCCCCGCCACCCACACCGCCCCGCGCCGCCCGTTGCGGGTGGGAGCCACGCAGTCGAACATGTCCACCCCGCGGGCGATCCCCTCCAGCAGGTCGTCCGGGTACCCGACGCCCATCAGGTAGCGCGGGAGGGTGCGCGGGAGCTCCGGCTCCAGCTCCTCCAGCATCGCGTACATGGTGGGCTTCGGCTCCCCCACCGACAGCCCGCCGATGGCGATCCCGTTCCAGTCACCCGCTTCCAGCGTGCCGCGCGCCGAGGCGCGCCGCAGGTCCGGGTGGATCCCCCCCTGCACGATGGGGAAGAGCGTTTGCGTCGGGTCCTGTCCCGTCTGCCCCTGCAACTCGGCGAAGCGTATGCGGCAGCGCTCCAGCCAGCGCAGCGTCCGCTGGTACGCCTCGGTCGCCAGCTCGCGGCTGGACTGCCCCGGCGGGCACTGGTCGAACGCCATGATGACGTCGGCGCCCAGCG
>JAFAYN010000101.1 GCA_019240375.1 Gemmatimonadota bacterium | reverse complement strand
GGCGAGCCGCTCCGCCGCGCCCTTCAGGAGGAGCCCGTGCGTCGCGGCGACGAAGAACTCGCGCCCCCCCGCCTCCCGCAGCGCCCGGACGCTCTGCACCAGCGTGCCGCCGGTGGAGATCATGTCGTCCACCAGGAGGCACGCCCTTCCGCCGACGTCGCCGACCAGGTGGGTCACGGCGGTCTCGGTCCCGCTCTCGCGCCGCTTGTGCAGCACGGCCAGCCCGGCGTCGAGCCGGCGGGCGTACTCGGTGGCGAGCTGCACGCGCCCGGCGTCGGGCGACACCACCACCGTGTCGGCCGGGAGGCGTCGGCGGAGCGAGTCGCACAGCACGGACACGGCGCTGAGCGTGTCCACCGGGATCCCGAAGAAGCCCTCGATCTGCGGGGTGTGGAGGTCCACCGCCAGGAGGTGGTCCACCCCGGCGGTCTGCATCAGCGCGGCGACCAGGCTGGCGGTGATCGGCTCGCGCCGCCGGTGCCTGCGGTCGGCGCGGGCGTAGCCGAAGTACGGGACCACCGCGACGATCCGCTCCGCCGCGGCGCGCTGCAGGGCGTCGGTGAAGGCGAGCAGCTCCATCAGGTGGTCGTTCACGGGCGGGGAGGTGGGCTGCACCACGAACACCTCCTTGCCGCGTACGGATTCCTCTATGCGCACCGAGACCTCGCCGTCGGGGAAGCGCTCCACCACCCGCTGGCCGAGGGGGACGTTCAGCTCCTTCGCGATGGCGGCGGCCAGGGGCGGGTTGGCGGTTCCGCCGAATACGACGAAGTCCTCGCGCAATGTCGTTGATCTCCCGCGGGTGGGTCGTGGGCCTGCGTGCGTGGAGGTGGGGAGCAGGGAGTGTGCCGTCTGGTGGGTTTTGTGGTGGGGGGGCCGCTCCAGAGCCCGGCGGTACGGCTGCCGGTCTCTTCCGCGGGGCCGGTGAGCCTGCCGGTACTGCTGGCAGTCTCCCCGACTGCTACGGGAGCCCACGATACAACTGTGGTCTCCCTCCGCCAAAGATTTGTTGGGTACTGCAGAAACAGCGAAACGACAGGGAAAAAGAAACCCTCCCCCAGAATTGGGGGAGGGTGGCGAGCCTAAAGCGAGCCGGGTGGGGGCGCGTGGCGCCGGGTCTAGCGCGGAGGCTGACACCGCCGGGCTTATGAAAAGCCCGGCTGAGCACGGCGGGCGTCCGCCGGACGCATTCCGCCCGGTAGGGCGGCCGTAGTCCCGAGCCGGGGGTTTCATACCCCCGGCGATCAGCAGCGCACAGCACGGATGTGCCCGAACAACCACAACAAAAAGCCCTCCCGGAATTGGGGGATCAAGGGGGCTGCTGTGCGAGCATCCAGCGAGCCGGGTGGGGGCGTGCGGTCAGGCCCTTACTGCTTGCAGGGAGTCCCGAGAGGCGGCACCGGCTGGTCCACCTTCGGGCGGGCGGCGGCGTTCCCCACGTCCTGCAGCGCGTCACCGATGAAGCTCGCCACGCGCGCGAGCTTGTCGTAGTCGATCTTCTGCGGCTCGTCCGACGGCTTGTGGTAGTCCGGGTGCAGCCCCGTGGTGAAGAACGTCACCGGGATCCCGTACCGCGCGTAGCTGTAGTGGTCGGAGCGGCAGTAGATCTGCTCCGGGTGCCCCGGCGCGTCGAAGGTGTAGTCCAGCCGGAACGGGTGCGCCTGCCGGGCGTTGGCCGCCTCCACCAGGGTGCCGAGCGCGGTGGAGACCCGGCGCGACCCCACCAGGTACAGCGAGTCGGGGCTGTTCCGCCCGATCATGTCGATGTTGAGCTGCGCCACGATCGAGTCGCGCGCCACCGTGGGGTGGTCGGTGAAGTACTCGGACCCCAGCAGCCCCTCCTCCTCGCCCACGTGCCACACCGCCAAGATCGAGCGCGCCGGGCGCCGCGCCTGCGGGAGGGAGGCGAAGCGCTCGACGATCTCCAGCACGGACACGGTGCCCGAGCCGTCGTCGTCGGCCCCGTTGTCGATGGAGTCGCCGTTCACCGGGTCGGTCACCCCGATGTGGTCGTAGTGCGCGCCCACCGCCACGTACTCGCCGGCGCGGCGTGGGTCGCTCCCCGGGATCACCCCCACCACGTTCCAGGCGTCCACCTGCTGCGTGGAGCGGTTCAGGGCGTAGCGGAAGGTCCCGAGCCCGGCGCGCGGCTGGCGCGCCCCGGCCAGCGGCTGCCCCGTCAGCCGCTCGGCGGCGGCCGGGGTGATCAGGAACACCGCCGGCCCGCCCCCGCCCGTGGTGTCGGCGCCGGCGGCGCTCGCCAGCTTCATCGACCCGCTCGAGGAGCGGACGTAGCTCCACGCCTGCTCCAGGTCGCTCCCTTCCACCACCAGGAAAAGGGCCGCGAGCGGGCTCGCCGGCCCGATCAGCCTGCCGAGGTCGAGGCGCATGGAGGTGGGGGTGGTCCCCGGGACGGCGCCGTAGCGGACGACCAGCGCGGCGCCCTGGAGCTGCGCGGGCTGCAGCTCCTGCGCGGCGGTGATGCCCGGGTCGGCCATGTACCCGCCGAACACCACCGGCCCCTCGCCGCTGGGGCGCGGGTGGCCGGGGAGGCCGCCGACCCCGGACAGGAGCCCCAGGTCGGTGCTCCCGACCGCCACCTCGGCGCCGGCCGCGCTGCGGGCGCTGGCGGTGATGGCGTTCACGTCGCGGGTGACGGGGACGCGCGCCAGGTAGGTGCCGTTGTCGCCGGCCGGGCGCACCCCCAGACGGGTCAGCTCGCGGACGATGTAATCCGAGGTGGCGCGCATCCCGGGCGAGCCGGTCAGCCGCCCGCGCATGGAGTCGTCCGCGACGATGAACAGCCGCGTGCGCAGGTCCGCGGCGGTG
>JAFAYN010000618.1 GCA_019240375.1 Gemmatimonadota bacterium | reverse complement strand
CTTGTTGAGAAAGTCGTACGCGCCCAGCTCCAGCCCGCGCACCACCAGGTCGTCGGTGGGGGCCTCGGCGGTGAGGAAGATCACCGGGATCGGGGCGGTCTGCGGGTCCTGCTTGAGCCGCTCCACCACCTCGAAGCCGTCCATCCCTGGCATGTGCACGTCCAGCACGACCACATCCGGGCACCAGCTCCGCGCGCGCTCGATCCCGGCGGGGCCGTTGTCCTCGGCGGCCACCTCGTGCCCGGCCTGCACCAGCGCCGAGGCCACCGTCACGCGGGGGATCTTCTGGTCGTCCACCACCAGCACGCGCGCCATCATCCACCTCCGCAGATCTCGGCGAGCGCCGCGGCGATCCGGTCGAGCGGGAGGCTCCGCTCGGCGTGGGGGAGCGCCGCCTGGGGCATCCCGTAGATCACCGCGGTCTCGGCGCTCTCCACCAGCGTTCTCCCTCCCGCCCCGCGGATCCGCCCCAGCCCCTCCGCCCCGTCGTTCCCCATCCCGGTGAGCACCACCCCGACGGCGTGCCGCCCCGCCGCCCTGGCCACAGAGTCGAACAGGAGGTCCACCGAGGGGCGGTGCAGGTGCTCGCCGCGGTCCTCCCACACCCGCACCCGGAGCCCTTCGCCGGCGCGCTCCACCACCATCTGGTGCCCGCCCGGGGCGATCAGCACCTCGTCGGGGAGGACGGCGTCGCCGTCGCGCCCCTCTCGCACGCGCACCCGGGAGCGGCGGTCGATCCGCTCGGCCAGCGTCTCGGTGAAGCCGGCGGGGATGTGCTGCGCCACCACCACCCCCGCGCCCAGTCCGGCGGGGAGGGCGGGAATCACCTCGGTGAGGGCGCGCGGCCCTCCGGTGGAGGCGCCGATGGCGATCACCTCGTACGTCCCCGCCGCCGCGACCCGCTTCCCCGGGGGAGCAGGGGTGTCCACGTCGGGCGCGGGGGAGGGGAGGTGCTCGCTGTGCAGGATCGCCCGCACCTTGTCGCGCAGCACGGGGCCCAGGCCGTGGATGTCCATCACCGTCCCCGCCCCGGTCTTGTCCAGGAAGTCCACCGCCCCGGCTTCCAGCGCGCGCAGCGTCACCTCGGCGCCCTCCTGCGTCAGCGAGCTGAGGAGGAGGACGGGGGTGGGGTGCTCGGCCATGATCCGCTCCAGCGCCTGCATCCCGTTCATCCCCGGCATGTTGACGTCCATGATGACCAGGTCGGGGCGGAGGGCGCGGACGCACTCCACCGCCTCCTCCCCGTTCCCGGCGAACCCCACCACCTCCACCTCCTCCAGCGGGGCGAGCATGCGCTGGGTGGCCCGGCGCACGAAGGCGCTGTCGTCCACCAGCAGGACGCGGATGGTGCGGCTCACGCGTCCTCCTCGGAGCGTCGGTAGAAGATGGCGCCGGGGCGGCGCTCCACCTGGAGCGGGGTCCCCACGCGCCGCAGCGTTTCGGCGTGCCCCAGGAAAAGGGCGCCGCCGGGGGCGAGCACCCGGTGCAGCCCCTCGGCGGCGCGGGCCAGCGCCTCGTCACCGAAGTAGATCAGCACGTTTCTGCACAGCACCACGTGCTGCGGCGGGAGGCCGCTCCACCACCGCTCGTCCACCAGGTTGGCGCGGCGCAGCTCCACTCCCTCACGCAGCTCGGGGCGCACCTCCCACCGCTCGTCGCCCACGGGACGGAACCAGCGCTCCCGGAAGGCGGGGTCGGTGCCGCGGAAGGCGTGCTCACCGTAGACGGCGGCGTGCGCCCGCGCCAGGGCGCAGGGGTCCAGGTCGATCCCGGTGATCCGCACCTGCCCCGGGGCGAAGAGCCCGCTCTCGCGCGCCAGGATCGCCAGGGTGTACACCTCCTCGCCCGAGGCGCAGGCGGCGCTCAGGACCCGCAGCACCCCGCCCGCCCCCAGCCGCTCGCGCAGCTCCGGGAGCACCGCGTCGCGCAGCACCTCCAGCGTCCCCCGCTCGCGGCAGAAGTAGCTCTCGTTGTTGGTCAGGTGCGGGACCAGCCGCGTCCGCTCCGCCTCGCGCTCGGGGTGAAAGCGGACGTGGAAGAGCAGGTCCTCGTACGAGGGGAGCCCCAGCGCCGCCCGCCGCGGCTCCAGCCGGTTGCGCAGCGTGTCGCGCCGCTCCGGCCCGAAGTGGAGGCCGTACTCCTCCGCCAGCCATTCGCTCCAGAGCCGCAGCTCCTCCTGCGACAGGGTGGGAGCGGTCATCCCTCCCCCAGCGCCTGCGCGGCGGCTTCCCGCACCAGCGCGTCGGGGTCGCCCTCGCGCGCATCGCGCAGCGCCCCGGCGGCGCCCGGGGCACTGAGGCGCCCCAGGGTGCGGGCGGCGCTCAGCCGCACCTTCCAGTCGGGGTCGGCCAGGGCGCGCACCAGCCGCCCGGCGGCGGCGGGCGGAGCCACGCGCCGCATCGCCTCGGCGGCGGCGCGGCGCAGGTCGCGGTCGGCGTCGTCCAGGCGGCGCTCCACCGCTTCGGCCCCGCGCTCGTCGCCCAGCTCCCCCAGCGCGCGGAGGGCGGCGGCCTGCAGCGCCGGGTCGTCCCCGGCCAGCACCTCCAGCAGCGGGTCGAGAGCTTCGGGGGCGGCGGTGGCGCCCAGCGCCCGTACCGCGGCGAAGCGCACCCCCGGCTCGGGGGCACGGACCATCGGGGCCAGGCGGGCGACGGCGTCCGCGCCCCCCACGGCCCCCAGCGCCGCCACCAGCCCCAGGCGCACCGCGGGGTCCGTCTCCCCCCCCAGCGCCGTGGCGATGCGCGGCCCGGCTTCCGGCGCGGGACAGCGGGCCACCCCCGCCGCCGCGGCGGCGCGCACCTCCGGGTCCGGGTCGTCCAGCAATTCCAGGAGCCGCGCGCACTCCCCACCCGGGAGGCGCCCCAGCGTCAGCGTCGCGCCGCGGCGCAGCGCCGGATCATCCAGCGCGTCGTGCAGCAGCTCGCGCGTCCCCGCACCCTCCGCGGCGCACGCCAGGGTGTCGGCGGCGGCGGCGCGCACCTCGGCGTCGTCCGCCCCCAGGAAGGGGAGGACCGCCGCCGCGGCGGCCCGGTCGGGGAGCGGCGGGAGCACCGTCAGCACGGCGCACGGGTCCCCTTCCCCGCCCCGCAGCCGCGGGAGGAGGGTGCCCAGGGCGACGTCGGCGGGGAGGAGCCGGAGCCCCGCTTCCGCCGCGATTCGCCGCTCCGGGTCGCGCAGCCCCGCGGCGAGCGCTTCCGCCGCCTCCGGCGTTCCGGCCGCTCCCAGGAGGCGCGCGGCGGTCCGGTCACCCTCGGTGGCGAAGCGGCGCTCCTGCGCCGCCGTCTCGCCGCGGGCCGCCTCGCGCAGCCACTCCGGGGGCGGGCCGGAGGCCCCCGCCAGGAGGAGCGCCGCGGCCTCCAGCGCTCCCCCGCGCAGCTCCGCCTCGTCCGAAGCGGCGGGGGCGCGCAGCACGTCCAGCCCCGCGGGGTCGCCGATCTCGCCGATCGCCTCTACGGCGGCGGGGCCCACCAGCGGGTCGAGGGCGGCGGCGCCCAGCGCCGGGAGGGCGCGCGGGTCGCGGAGCCGCCCCAGCGCCACCGCCGCGGCGATCGCCTTCCACGGGTCGCCGCCCGCCACCGCTGCGGCCAGGGCGTCCACCGCGCGGGGGTCGCCCAGCGTCCCCAGCCCGTCGGCGGCGGCGGCGGACACGTTGGGGTCGGGGTCGGCGAGGGCGCCCTCCAGCGCGGGGCGGGCGGCGGAGTTCCCGCTCTCCCCCAGCGCGGAGGCGGCCAGCACCCGCACGTCGCCGTCCGGGTCGGCAGCCAGGTGCGCCAGCCGCTCCAGCGCCTCCCCCGTCCCCTCCGGCCCGGCGAGCGCCGCCAGGAGGGATCGGGCCGCGTTGCGCCGCTCGGCGTCGCCGCCGTCGCGGAGTGCCGCCTCCAGCGTGGGGAGGAGCTCCGCCGGGGCCGGGTGGGCGCGCGCCGCCGCCAGGGCGCGCTCCCGCTCCCGGGTACCATCGCCGCTCACCGCCGCCAGGAGCGCGGCCACCTCCGGTGCCTGCGTCACGGGAGCGTCAGACACGGAAGCGGCTCACCAGCTCGGCCAGGCGCGCCGCCTGCCCGGCCACGTCGTCGGCGGCGCGGGTGGTTTCCCGCACCGAGGTCTGCGCGGCCCGTGCCCCCGAGGCGATGCTCTCGGTGGCGCGCAGGATCATCTCCCCGCCGCGCTTCTGCTCGGCCGTGGCCGCGAACACCTGCTGCGTCTGCTCGTTCATGTTTTCCGTGGCCTGCACGATCTGCTGGCTGGCGATGCTCTGCTCGCGCGTGGCGATGCGCAGCTCCTCGGCGATGCGGCGGATGTGCTGCGTGGACTCCCGCGCCTGCCCCGCCGCCAGCGTCTGCTGCGCCGCGGCCAGCGACACCTCCTCCATCAGCTCGCGGGTGCGCGCCGCCGACCCCACGATCTGCTCCAGCGACCGGGACGCCTCGGAGGCCATGTCGATCCCCTCCTGCGCCCGGTCCACCACCCCGGCCCCGGAGCGGCCGGCGCGCTCCACCTCCGTCTGGATCCCGCGGATGGTGCTCCCGATCTCCCGCGCCGACTCCACCGAGCGCTCCGCCAGCCGGCGGATCTCCTGCGCCACCACCGCGAAGCCGCGCCCCTGCTCGCCGGCGCGCGCCGCCTCGATGGCCGCGTTCAGCGCCAGCAGGTTGGTCTGGTCGGCGATGTCCTCGATCAGCAGCGAGATCTGCCCCACCGACTCGCCGGTGACACCGAGCTGGCGGATCACCTCGCCCAGCCCCTCCACCTCGGCGTGGATCCGATTCATCCCCTTCACCAGCCGCCCCACCACCTCACCCCCGCCCTGCGCGTCGGCCGCGGCGCGGATGGCGATCTGCCGCGTTTCCTCCACGTGGCGCCCCACCTGCTGGATGGAAGCCGCCATCTCCTCCACCGTGCTGGACGCCTGCTCCACCGCCGCCCCCAGGGTGTCGGCGCTGGAGGCGGTGTGCTCGATGGAGCGCCCCATCTCGCCGATGGACGAGGAGGTCTGGTCGACCGAGGCGGCCAGCGACTCGGTGCTGGACGCCACCCGCCCGATCTGCGCGGCGATCTCCTCCATGGAGGTGGAGGTCTGCTCGCTGGCGGCCACCTGGTCGTCCACCGTCTGCGCCAGGCGCTGCGACGAGGCGGCGATCTGGTCCGAGGCCGACGCCACCTGCGCGGCGGCGGTGTTGACCCCGCCCACCGCTTCGCGCAGGTCCTCCGCCATCCGGTTCAGCGTCCCCGCCAGCTCCCCCACCTCGTCCCTGCCGTCCACGTCCAGCCGCTGCGTCAGGTCGCCGGAGGCCACCGTCCCGGCGAAGCGCACCGCGCGCTCCAGCGGCCGGGCGATCTGCCCCGCCACCCAGCTCGCGATGGCGGCGGCGATGAGCACCGCCACCACGGTCAACCCGATCAGCGTCCAGCGGATCTGGACGATGGCGTCCTGGATCTGCTTCCGGCGCTCGGCGGTGATGTCCGCCTGCCGCTGCTTGAAGCGGTCCAGGATGTCGCGCATGTCGCCCACCCGGACGCGCGCCGTCCCGGTGCGGTAGAAGCCGACGACGTCGTTGATCGATCCGGTGCGCCGCAGGGGGATCACCCGGTTCGCCACCGTGGCGGTCCACAGCTCGCTCACCTGCGCCAGCGTGTCCAGCCGGACCTTCTGGCTGGGATCGATCAGCACCTTCCCGGTGCTGTCGATCAGCAGCTTCCGGGTGCTGTCCAGTCCCGCTTTCAGGCGCATGTCCGCCTCGCGGTACGGCCCCAGCGCCTCCTCCTGACCGGTGATGGCGAAGTCGCGCAGCGCCGAGGCGCGGTCCATGAACGACAGCCCCACGTTGTCGATCTGCCGCTGCACCTGCTCGGTGCGGTTGAACAGCGCGTTCGCGTCCTCGATCCGCTGCACCAGCGTGAAGACCACCGCGGCGATGGCCAGCATGAGCAGGAGGACCGGGAGGAAGCCGGACCAGATCTTGGTGCGGATCGGCGCGTCGCGGAACCAGGCCATCAGGCGCTTCATGCGTGGACTCCGGCCAGTACGTTTTCGAGGTCGAGCAGGGTCACCAGCCGCCCCGAGTCGGGGCTCACCACACCCGCCAGCCACCCTTCGGGGAGGGCGGCCTCCGCCTCGGGGGGCGGGGGGAAGAGCAGGTCGTCGGTCTCCACCACCCCGGTGACGCGGTCCACCCGCAGCGCCAGCCGCTCCCGTCCGGCGCCCGACGACACCACCACCATCCGCCCCGGCGCCGCCGAGGGGCGCCCGCGCAGGCGGGTCCCCAGGTCGAGCACCGCCAGCAGGGCGCCGCGCAGGTGGATCACCCCCAGCACGTCGGGGGGCGGAAAGGGGGTGCGCGTCACCGGCGGGGGGCGCAGCACCTCGCGGACACGCTCCATGGGGAGCCCGTACTCGGCGTCGCCCAGGCGGACGGCCACCGCCGTCACGCCGCGGCCTCCAGCTGCTCGCGCACCGCGTCCAGGAGCTGCTGCGGCTGCCAGGGCTTGGGGAGGAAGCCGGTGGCCCCGGCGACGCGGGCGGCCTCCCGGTCCGACCCCGCCGATTCGGTGGAGCACATCAGCACCGGCACGTCCGTCATCCCCAGCTCCCCGCGCAGCCGCCGCACGAACTCCAGCCCGTCCACCTGCGGCATGTTGATGTCCACGATCATCAGGTCCACGTCGGGCTCCTGGGCGGCCAGGTCCAGCCCTTCGGCGCCGTTGACGGCGAACAGGAGGTCGTTCCCCGCGCCCAGGACCAGCCGGTACATGCGGCACATCATCGGGCTGTCCTCCACCACCAGGATCCGCCTTCGCTCACTCGCCACCGGCTCCTCCGCGATACAGGTCCACGTTCAGCTCCACGATCCCCGCCGGGTCCAGCAGGAGCACCACCCGCCCGTCCGGCGCCACCGTCGCCCCCGACACCCCGGCCGGGCTCCCCAGCGCGGCGGGGAGGGCGCGCACCGTGGCCGGGCGCTGGTCCAGGAGCCGGTCGGCGGCCACCGCCACGGCGCGCGCCCCGCTCCGCACCACCACCAGGAAGCGCGGCGCTCCCCCCTCGTCCCATCCCAGCAGCCGGGCCGGGCGCGCCAGGGGGAGCACCTCGTCGCGGACGCGGACCACCTCGGCCGCGCCCACCCGCTCGACGGGGCCCGCACGCACCGTCTCTTCCACGTCGGCGGAGGGGATCGCCAGCCGCTCGCCACCGGCCTCGAAGAAGAGCGCCGGGATGCGCGCCACGGTCAGAGGGAGACGGAGGACGAAGCGCGTCCCGCTCCCCTCCTCGCCCTCCTCCACCACCAGGCTCCCGCGCAGCCGGACCACCGCCTCGCGCACCGCGTCCAGCCCGATCCCCCGCCCCGACACGGAGCTCGCCACGCGCCGGGTGGAAAAACCGGGCCGGAAGATCAGTTCCGCCGCTTCGTCGGGGGAAAGCTCCGTCCCCGGCGCCAGCAGCCCCTGCTCGCGGGCGCGCTCGGCGACGGCGGCCACGTCCAGCCCACGCCCGTCGTCCTCCACCTCGATCCGCACCCGATCCCCCTCCTGCGCCGCCCGGAAGACCAGCGTCGCCTCGGGCGGCTTCCCGGCGCGCTCGCGCTCCTCCGGGGTCTCGATCCCGTGGTCCACCGCGTTGCGGACCAGGTGCAGGAGCGGCTCGGCCAGGGCGTCGGCGGTGGACTTGTCGAGCTGCGTAGCCTCCCCCTCCAGTTCGATGCGCAGCCGCTTCCCCTGCTCCCGCGCCAGGTCGCGCGCCAGCACCGGGAAGCGCCCCAGCACCCGCCGCACCGGGACCAGGCGGAGGTCGGTGGCGGTGCGCGCCGCCCCCTCGGCCGCGGCGCCCAGCGCCTCGATCCGCTCCAGCAGCCCGCGCCGCACCCCCACGGCGTCCAGCGCGGGGCGGTTGGCCGCCGCCCACTCCTGCAGCACGGTCACCTCCTGCGCCAGCTCGCCGATCTGGTCCAGCAGGACGTCCAGCTTGCGGAAAGGGACGCGGAGCACGTCCTCGCGCAGGTCGTCGGCGCGCACCGCCCCGGCGGACGCGGACCCGGCGGGCTCCTCCTCGTCCACTCCCGGCTCCCCCACGGGCGCAAGCTCCGGCGAGGCGACCGGCTCCGCTGCGGCGGGCGCGGGGGCGGCGGGAGGCGCGGCCTCCGCGCGCACCGGGACCAGCGCGGCGAAGGCGGCCTCCTGCTCCGGGGTCCCCGCCCGGTCCACCGCCCGGCGCAGCGCCGCCGCCCCCTCGAAGAGCTGGGCCAGCACCCCGGCGGGGAGGTCGCCGCCCGCGCGCTTGAGCACCCCCTCCACCGAGTGCACGAAGTCCTGGATGGCCCGCAGCCCCAGCATCCCCGCGTTCCCCTTGAGGGTGTGCAGCCCCCGCAGGAGAGCGGAGCGCGCCTCCTCCGGGACGTCCTCCCCGCGCTCGCGGGCGGCGAGGAAGGCGTCCAGCCCCGCGATCGGCTCGCGGGCCTCGTCGCGGAAGTCGCCCAGCAGCTCGGACAGGTCGAACGGGTCGGACAGCGGCTCCTCCAGGGTCGGATGGCGCGGCGGGACGGCGGAGTACGCTGGTTCCCCGGCATTTCAGGGGCCACGACCCCGGAAGCGCGCGACCCCGGCGCCTCTCGGGGAGGCGCCGGGGTCGGAGGCGCGAAAATCGTGGAGCGAAAAGGGCTCAGCTCCAGCCGGAGCGGAGCTGGAGCAGGGTGTCCACGGCGTCAGGGTGGAAGCGGGTGCCGGCCCCGGAAAAGAGCACGTCGCGGCGGCGCTCTTCGGGGAGGCTCTTCTGGTACGGGCGCGGCACGGTGAGCGCGTCGGTCACGTCGGCCACGCGGAAGAGCCCGGCCAGGAGGAGCTCGCGGCGGCTCGCGGGGAAGCGGTCGAGCAGCTCCCGGTAGTCGGTGTACTGGTGCCGGATCAGCCAGGCGGTCAGGTCGTCCTCGGTCTTGCGGACGATCTCCGCCCCGATCCACGCCTGGGCGCGGACGCGGGCCAGCTGCTCCGGGGGGAGCGGGGCGGGGTTCTCCAGCAGTTCCACCGGCACCGCGACCATCCCCACCTCGTGCAGCTGCGCAGCGCGGACCAGCGAGCGGAAGTCCGCCCCCTGCACCCCGGCGTCCCGCGCCAGCCGCGCGACGAGCCGGGCCACGCGCGCGCAGTGCGGCCCCACGTGCAGGCGGGGCTCGATCCCGTACAGCGCGAAGGTGAGCGCGGCCGCCAGGTCGGTCTGCGCGTCGTCGCCGCGGGGGGTGAGCGGATGGGGAATTCTCGGGCCCGCCCGCTCCCCCGGGGGACGGCGGGGGATCAGCCGCTGCAGCCAGCGCATACGTTCCTCCGGGGTGGGTTCACGGCGGGAAGGGTCATCCTCGCGACGCAGGTTCGACGCCACGTCCCGCCGCGACGCCTCCATCCCGCAAGATGCCTTCCCGCAAGCACATACGCGCCCACTGAAGGACCCGGCGCGGCGTCCCCCGCCCGTGCTCCGCGCAAACAGTGCGGCGCCGGGCAAGGTGTGCGCGGTCCGCGGTCGCCCTTGTGCCGGGGCGGGGTGCCCGAGATCTTGCCCTTCCGACCCGTCCCTCACCTCCCCGCGCCCGCGTCCCATGGCGAAGATCCGCTTTCCGCACCCGCTCACCCTGCTGCTGGGCTTCATCTTCCTGGCGGCGGCGCTCTCGTGGGTCCTCCCCGCTGGCGAGTTCCAGCGGCGCGACGACCCGGCCACGGGGCGCAGCGTGGTGATCCCGGGGACCTTCCACGCCGTCCCGGCCGCCCCGGTGAGCCCCTTCCGGGCGCTGATCTCCATCCCCAAGGGGCTGGAGGACGCGGCGGACGTGGTGTTCGTGGTCTTTCTGGTGGGGGCCTCGTTCGTGGTGGTGGACCGCACGGGGGTGCTGCGGCGCGGCGTGGACCGGCTGGTGGCGGGGCTGCAGGGGCGCACCCTGGTGGTGATCCCCGCGGTCAGCATCCTGTCGGCGCTCGGCGGCGTCATGATCAACATGCAGGAAGAATTCATCGGGCTGATCCCCGCGCTCCTGATCCTCACCCGGCGCATGGGGTTCGATCCGCTGGTGGCGGTGGCCATGAGCCTGGGGGCCGCCGCGGTGGGGTCGGCGTTCAGCCCCATCAACCCCTTCCAGGTGGGGATCGCGCAGAAGCTGGCCCAGCTCCCCCTCCTGTCCGGCGCCCCCTTCCGGGTGGCGTTCCTGGTGCTGGCGCTGGCCGTCTGGATCTGGGTCACCATGCGCTACGCGGTCCGCACCCGCGTGGCACCGGAAGCGGCCGCGGCGGGCGCGGTGGAGGGGAGCGGGGCGCGCGACGCCGTGGTCCTCCTGCTGGTGCTGGGGACCTTCGCGCTGTACGTGTACGGGAGCCTGAAGCTGGAGTGGGGCTTCGACGAGATGGGGGCGCTCTTCTTCGCCATGGGCGTCGTCGCCGGGCTGGTGGGGGGATTGCGCGTGGGGGGGACGGTGGAGGCGTACGTGGACGGCTTCCGCGACCTGGCCTTCGCCGGGCTCCTGATCGGCTTCGCGCGGGCCATCTACGTGGTGCTGCAGCAGGGGCGGATCGTGGACACCATCGTGCACGGGGTGGTCACCCCCATCGCCGGGCTCCCGGTGGCGCTCTCCGCGCTGGGGATGATGGCGGCGCACATCCTGATCCACTTCCCCGTCCCCAGCGTCAGCGGGCAGGCGGTGCTCACCATGCCGGTGCTGGTCCCGGTTTCGGACCTGCTGGGGCTGTCGCGGCAGGTGACGGTGCTCGCCTACCAGTACGGGGCGGGGCTGACGGAGCTGGTCGCCCCCACCAACGGGGCGCTGATGGCGATCCTGATCGCGGCGGGGGTGCGCTACGACCGGTGGCTGCGCTTCGTGCTCCCGCTCTTCGCGGGGCTGCTGGGGCTGGGGGCCGTGGCGGTGATCGTGGGGATCGTGACGGGACTGCGCTGAGGGGAATACCGCGACGAGGCACCCGCCCCAGGATAGCCTGATCCACGCGCCGTGCCGATATTCATGTTCGCGCCACCCGGACGGCACAGGACCGGACCCGTACACCCGCTGCTCGTATGCACGACGAAGTTTCCATCGCGATCCAGGACCGCGCCCGGCTCGCCGCCCTGGCGCGGACCCGGCTGCTGGACACGCTGCCCGAAGACATCTTCGACCGGCTCAGCCGGCTGGCGAGCCGCCTGCTGAACACCCCGGTCGCCATGGTCACCCTGATAGGGCGGGACCGGCAGTTCGTGAAGAGCTGCGTCGGGCTCCCGGAGCCGGCGGCCTCCGAGCGGCATCTCCCCTTCTCCCACTCCTTCTGCAAGCACCTGGTGGTCACCGGGGAGCCGCTGATCCTGGGCGACGCCCGGGAGCACCCCGTCCACCGCGAGAACCTGGCGGTGCTGGAGATGGGCGCGGTCGCGTACGCCGGGGTCCCGCTGCGCACCGCGGAGGGACACGTCATCGGCTCCTTCTGCGCGATCGATACGCGGCCCCGCGAGTGGACCGACGAGGAGGTTCAGGTGCTCACCGACCTGGCCGCCTCGGTGATCTCCGAGATCGAGTGGCGCCGCTACGCCACGGAGCGCGACGAGGCCGAGGCGGCCCTCCAGGCGCGCGAGGCGCAGTTCCGGGCCGTGTTCGACGAGGCCGCCATCGGGATCGCGCTGGTGGACGACAGCGGCCGCCTGGTGCGCAGCAACCGCGCCCTGCAGGAGATGCTCGGCTACACCGCGGAGGAGCTGAAGGGGGTGATGTTCAGCTGGATCACCCACCCGGACGACCTCGCCGCGGACTGGGAGCTGTTCGGCGAGCTGGTGGCGGGGGAGCGCCGCGACTACCAGATGGAAAAGCGCTACTTCCACCGCGACGGGTCGGTCGTCTGCGGACGGCTCTCCGTGTCCCTCCTGCGCAGCGAGGGACACGAGTCGCAGCTGGCCATCGGGATGGTGGAGAACATCACCGAGCAGAAGGCCGCAGAGGAGGCGCTGGAGCAGAGCCGCGGGCAGCTCCTGCAGGCACAGAAGATGGAGGCGGTGGGGCGGCTGGCCGGGGGGATCGCCCACGACTTCAACAACCTGCTGACGGTGATCCTGGGGAACGCCCAGATGCTGCTGATGGACCTCCCCTCCGACCCGGCCGCCGAGATCATGCGCCTGGAGCTGGAGGAGATCCAGCAGGGCGGGCAGCGGGCGGCGGAGCTGACCCGGCAGCTCCTCGCCTTCAGCCGCAAGCAGCTCCTCCACCCCGACGTGCTCGACCTGAACACCGTCTTCGCCGCCACCGACCGGCTCCTGCGGCGCCTGCTGGGGGAGGACGTGGAGGTGCGGACCACCTTCACGCCCGACCTGGGGCGGGTCCGCGCCGACCCGGGGCAGATCGAGCAGGTGCTGGTGAACTTCGCGGTGAACGCGCGCGACGCTATGCCGCGCGGCGGCCGGCTCACCATCGCCACCGACAACGTCGTCCTGTCGCCGGCCGAGGCGCCGCGCTTCGCGGTGGAGCCGGGGCGGTACGTCCGGTTCTCGGTGGGCGATACCGGCGAAGGGATGGACCCCGAGACGCAGGCGCACATCTTCGAGCCCTTCTTCACCACCAAGGAGCCCGGCAAGGGGACCGGGCTGGGGCTGTCCACCGTGTACGGGATCGTGCGGCAGAGCGGCGGCTTCGTCCGGGTGCAGAGCGAGCCGGGCCGGGGCACCACCTTCGAGGTCTACCTCCCGGAGGTGGACGAGGTGGCGGAGGTGCGGGACGAGGA